>JAQTZX010000074.1 GCA_028687525.1 Candidatus Omnitrophota bacterium | reverse complement strand
GACAATCGTCCCCGGAGCACATCCCGGTCAAGATTCAGAACAGAAGAAAGCGCATCGGCGGTTTTCGCCTTTTCCCCGGAGGGTATTTCCCGGGGAGACGCAAACAAAGACTCAATGGCGAGATTGACGGCCTGCGGGCGCAGTTTGGAATCATAGATCGTCCCCCGCCGGGGTTCGAGTTCAACAAAAAGATTGTGCTGTTTTTTTGCGATTCCGGAAAGATATACGGAACGGAAAAACTGGATATATAAAAGACGTACGAAACAAAGGGAAAGAAAGATAAAGCAAATTAGAAAAACCGCATTTACCCTGCGGTGGTAGGCCGCTAATCTATACACAATATTAAAGAATTCCGTTTTCTGCGTTTCCGGTCATACAACAGAGCTACCGGGGTGCAGTAATGGTGATTATTCTCGTCGGGTTGGCCGTTGAAGCTACTGTCTTGGCTTCGGCTGATCTGTTCACTCCGAAAACACGGGCAAGAAGATTCTCTTCTTTAATCACTGGCGGACGGTGAGACCGCGCCTGTGAAGCCGGAGGCGTCAACCGTACCAGCATATACGCGTCCGGCAATTGAAAATCTTCCGGCATGGATATTTTGCCGTAAATACGCGTAAGCGAAGTGTTCGTTTTCAGATTATACCTTAAAACGGAATTTTTATCAAGCGAGTTCCTGAACTCCGTCTCAATTTTCTGCCCATCATACGCGAGACGGAAAATTTCTGTCTGTTGCCAAACAAATAACAAAGAAAATACCGTTATGAACGTGATTACCAACAAAGACTTAGATAACTTCATCTCTGCCGTTCCTCCTGTCCTCAATCATGATCATCCCACATCTCCCATCCATCACCGGCATCCCGATGCGCGCTTTTGCTCATAATCTTTGTGCAACTCTCATTTTGGCACTGCGGCTGCGGGGATTATCAGCTATTTCCGTTTTCATCGGCGTCAACGGTTTCGGAGTCAGTATCTTTATCACCTGCAAGGACATCAACTTGCGGAAATATAATTTCACAGAGCGATCTTCCAGTGATTGAAAAGAGATTATACACATTCGGGCGCCCTTGTCAAGAAAATCTATGACTTTTTGCATTGCAGTTTCAAGAGCCTCCAGTTCCCTGTTCACCGCTATTCGCACTGCTTGAAATGTCCTTGTAGCCGGATGAATACGGTAATGCATGTACCGCATCCTCCGGGGAATCGCTTTCAGCACTATACCACTCAATTGCGAAGTCGTGCTTATCGGATTCCTTTCCCGTTCCGTAACCACCAGATGCGCTATTCGGTTATGCCAGCGTTCTTCTCCAAAAACCTTCAGGATATTGGATATCTCTTCTTCGTTGAGATTATTAAGAAGATCGTAGGCCGAAATATAACTATTCCGGTCCATCCGCATATCCAGGGGCCCCTCCTCCCTGAAACTGAATCCCCTGCGGGGATTATCCAGCTGAAAAGAGGAAATACCCAGATCGAACAAAATACCGTCTATTTTACTGATCCCAAGGTCTTCCAGAATTTTGTCCACGTCCAAAAAATTTCCGTACCGGAAACTACACATATCGCCGAATCCGGCCAGACGTTCCCGGGCAACGCCTAATGAATCCTCATCCCGGTCGATACAAATAAGCCTTCCATTGGGCGCAATCCGTTCGGCAATTTCCACACTGTGACCGCCCGTGCCCACGGTAGCATCAACAAATATCTTCCCGGGAGACGGATCGAGATAGTGTAAAACTTCCTGTATCATGACCGGAGTATGTGTTCGTTCTTTCATTACCAGCACCATAGTTTAATACGCGGAGACCCGCGGGCAAAACCCGCGGCACCGTTTGTTTTAAGCCTCGTTCTGATTATCCACCAGTTTCGCGGCAATCTCTTCGAATGACTGCCTCCAGGTACCGTAAAATTCCCGCCATTTATCGCTGGACCATATCTCGATCCTGTTTGACACACCGACAACGATCAAATCCCTCTTGATCTCGGCATAATCTTTCAAATACTGCGGAAGCAATATCCTGCCCTGCCTGTCCGGGAAAACCTCCACGGCTCCGGAAAAATATAAACGGTTGAATATACGCGATTCCTGCCGGGCGAAAGAAATGTTTTTGAACTTCTGTTCCTGCAAACGCCATTCCTCTTCCGAAAACATAAAAAGACATTTGTCGAGCCCCCGGGTTACAAAAAATTTTTCTATAAAATTCGCCTTTGCGGTATCGCGGAATTTTGAAGGCAATATAAGCCTGCCTTTGCGGTCTATGGAATGCTGATATTCCCCGTAAAACATTTTATTCCTCCATCCACTTTAAACCACTTATTACCACTTTGTAACCACAGTATAAACAAAAGACCTGCTTTTGTCAAGAAGAATTTTTCGCTAAATATAGTAATTACATTATATTGTGTAAATAAGAACGGGGATTGGCAGATATTGTGGCTTTTAGGTAAAATTATATCCCGAAATTGAAAAATCGGCCTCTTAAAAAAGAGTTCAGGAATGCGACAGAAGGATTTTTTTTGCGGAAACTATGTCTTTTTTAATCTGCTTAATTAACAATTGTGACGATGCGAATTTTTTCTCTTCCCGGATTTTTTTTATAAATTGCACTTCCATATCTTTCCCGTAAATATTTTTTTCGAAGGCGAAAATATGGACCTCGACTATTTTTTTATTCCCATCCCGCCGGCTTCCCCGGGGAAACCCAATTAGCGAATTTCGCCCTCTAACGGTTTTAACTGACGGCGGCATTATTAAACCATCGTCGGCATAGAACCCGGCCGGCCGCCCGCTAAAGCCGGTAACTTTCTCCAACGGGGTAAACGTCGGCTTTGCCCCGACATATGCGATAGCGGATAATTTTTTATCCCCCAGCAAAGCATTCGCCGCATACACTCCCGGAGGAGGCAGTACTTCATGATCCGGCTTGATATTGGCGGTGGGGAAACCAAGCGCCGTGGCAATCGATGTCCCCTTAATCACTTTTCCCAATACGCTGACCGGCCTGAGCAATAATTTTTCCGCATCAGCCAGCTTCCCATCGGCGATCAATTTACGGATGGCGGTACTGCTTACCGGGTTTCCCTTAAAACGGATGGTCCTGAATATTTTAACCTTGAACCCGTAGTAACGGGCAAAAGACCGAAGTGTTCCGGCATCCGCCTGCGCGTGTTTGCCAAACCTGAAATTTTCTCCCACGCATACATACCGGGCTTTGATTTTTCCGGATAATATTTCCTTCACAAAACGGGCGGCGCTTATCCGGGCGAAACTACGGTTAAAATCAAGGATGATCCCGGCATCAACACCCAAAGACTCAAGAAGATGCATCCGGTGGTCCAGAGAACTCAAACTGCCTTCTTTCCGGGGATGAGGAGAAAATGTAAGCACGATGCCCGTTCCCTTTATCCGCCGGGCCGTTCGTACCAGATTTTGCAATATCCGGCGGTGAGCGCGATGCACTCCATCGAACACGCCGATCGCAACGACAGGATTCTTATACCGTTTGATATTGTTCAACCCATATATCACTTCCATTGCCCCTCCAACGAACAGAAAAGTTAAAACCTTTTACGTGCCGTTCTCTCCCCCGCATCTCGATATGCCTCGCGCACTTTATTCAAGACCCTGCCGGCGACGCTTTCCAAAGTGCCGCGCACGGTAGCGCCGGCAGCGGTCTTATGCCCGCCGCCGTTAAAAAATCCCGCGATCTTATTGACATCGATATTCCCCTGCGACCGGAAATTAACCCGGACCTCTTTCTCACCGCCCGGATTCTCCTTGAACAACAACACCACTTCCGTACCCTTTACCGACCTTCCGAAGCTGAGAATATGCTCGGACAGATCAAAACATATTTTCTTGTGTCTCTTAACGGTATCTTTCGAAACCTGAAACCACAGGACCTTTCCGCCGAGCATACGATTCATGGTCGGGAGAATTTCGGCCAGCAAACGCATATCCCGGAAAGGCACGCTTTCATAAATATCTTTATATATCTTCGTAATATTCAGGTCGTACCTCATCAGATCGGAGACCACCCGGTGAGTGAACGCCGTGGTATTGGAATAATGGAACGAACCGGTATCGGTCAATATCCCGACGTAGAGCAAAAGGGCGGTATCCCTGTCCACGGGCACACGAAATTTCCCATACAATTCGTAGATCATCTCGGCGCAGCAGGAGGCTTCGGGTTTTACCCAATTCACCGCGCCGAACTGCTCGTTGCTGACGTGATGATCGATGTTCAATACCGGCTTGTGCCCGGTATTCAACAGATGCACCTCTCCCGGCCTGCGGAGATCGGAACAGTCAACGGTCACAAAAACATCAAACTTGAAATTTTCCCTGTTCTTCCTGAATTTCCGTATCACGTTCACGCCGGGAAGAAAATCATATCCGTACGGAAGCGGATCTTCATTGACCGCGATCACATTCTTCCCCAAAGCCTTCAAGAGGCGGAAAAGGGACAATTGGGAACCGATGGCGTCACCTTCAGGATTCATGTGTGTAGTGATTAAAAAATCGCTATTCTGCCTGATACATTCAACGGCCTTCTGCATGCTCATGATTCCTCCCCTTGAAATGTTATGCGCCATCCCCGCCTGATTTTTCAGGTTTTTCGCTTCGGGTATTTTCCTCTCCTCGTTTCAAATCCTCCGCCTTTATTTCATCGAGTATTTTCTGTATCTGAACACTGTATTGAGAAGAACGGTCCTCCTTAAAAAGTATCTCGGGGGTGAACCTCATTTTGATGCGCCTGCCGACCAGACGCCGGATGAAACCGAGCCCGGAGTCCAAGGCCTCCCGGCATTTCTTATACTCGGATTCCCCGCCCAAAACGCTGTAGAATACCCTGGCCAGCCGGTAATCGGCGGTCAACTCCACCTTGGTTATGGTAATGAATCCCAAACGGGGATCTTTCAATTCATCATGGATTATCAAACTCACTTCCCTCTTTATCGCCTCTTGCAGTCTATCCTGTCTCAACATGTACGACCTCTCTTTCGCTCAACAAAGCTCATAAACTCGTAAATTCATAAACCGGAAATCACTGTTTCTTTTTGAATGCGAGACCCCTGGCAAACGCCAGTTCCTCATCCCTGTTCCGCACTTTCCCGTCAAGACGGGCATCAAGAACACCGCGCAATATCCGCCGATAATGCGGCCCGGGTTCCACACCCAAAGAGACCAGGTCTCTGCCCGAAATATCCGTCCTGGTCCCGTTATGATGCCGGAGAAAAACAGCGATGCGCTCATGCGACCGCGCGTCTTTCAGAGAAGCCAAAAGCAGGACAACAACCTCGTAACTCAACGGTTCAAGCAGATTAAAAATACTGCTGGCCCGGCACCGCTTTCCGGCGAGAGCCGCCCGCAGCATTTTAGCCTCCCTTTTATACCCCAGGATCCTTTTATTGTCTCCCCGGGGAAATGCGAATCGTTCCAGGACCGCCTCGGTTCTCCGCAACGAAAGCGGTTCAAGTAATCCCATAAAATAAATAAGCCAGGTATCGATATGCCGGCGTCCCGAAAACTCCTGTTTAAACCATTGGATACACCGTTCTATATCCCTGAAAAACCTCAAATTTTCCGGGGAAAGGGACAAATCTTTATCAATGAAAGAAAACCCGGTCAATTTCCTCATTCTTCCGATCTCCTTCAAAGGATGTTCCTCTTTAAACATCAGTATCAAATCATCCCGCAGGCGCTGGGGCTGAACCTTTTCCAGCATACCCATGCGTACCGCCGCATTCAGGCATCTTTTTGTTTTCGGCTCTATTGTAAAATCAAACCGCTGTTCAAAACGGATACCTCTGAGGATACGGGTAGGGTCGTCGATAAAACTATTTTCATGAAGGATACGGACATTCCCATCCCGCAGATCTTTCAGTCCCCCGTAATAATCAATCAGAGTCCCGAACGAAGAATCATTAACTGCTACGGCAAGCGCATTGACGGTGAAATCGCGCCTGAATAGATCATCCTTCAGGTGCCCGGGAGAAACATGCGGCAGGGAAGCCGGATGGGGATAATATTCTTTTCGGGCAGTGGATATATCAATTTTATGGCGGTGAGCCTGCATAATGGTCGCCGTCCCGAAACGGTGATGCCTGATAAGCCTCGCTTTTAATTTTTGCGACATGATCTCGGCTACCCGTATTCCTTCCCGCTCAATCACGAAATCCAGATCGAAATTTTTCACGCCCAGGATCAAATCGCGCACAAACCCGCCCACCAGATACGCGTCATAACCGCGCTCTTCCACGATATCCCGCATCAAATACACCGGATCCAGAAGATCTTTCGGGAGCCGTTCAATAAGTTTTTTCATTTATCATCCCCGCTATGCAACCGTTAAAATCATAATGCCGTACCGGGTGCTTTCTTACCATCAGACTGCTATTTATCCTGAACCCTGACCTGCACCCGGGATTTCCTCCCCTTACGGCCGGGGATGAAACTGTTTGTGGATCGTTTTCAGGCGATCCTTGTTTATATGAGTGTAAACCTGGGTAGTGGAAATATTGGAATGCCCCAGCATCTCCTGAACCGAACGCAGATCGGCCCCGCCCTCCAATAAATGAGTGGCAAAAGAATGCCGCAGAATATGGGGCCTGATCGGTTTCTTTATCCCGGCATCCCGGGCGTATTTTTTTATAAGCTTCCAGAGAGACTGCCGGGAAATCTTCGTTCCCGAACGGTTCAGGAACAAAAATTCGGATTCCTTCTTTTTCAGGAACTAGATAACTGGAGATGTCGGTGAAGATTTTCGGTGCTTTCAGGTCTTCCAGGCTGTATACCTTGGACGGGATGGTACGCATAACCGCCGCCGCGCCGCGCTGCTGGAGGAAGGCGTTGACGCGGAAAC
>JAQTZX010000073.1 GCA_028687525.1 Candidatus Omnitrophota bacterium | reverse complement strand
GGTATCGGCAAAGACGATATATGTTTTATCGGGGATGATCTGGTGGATTTATGCATGATGCGGCGGGTCGGTTTTCCGGTAGCTGTTTCCAACGCCTGCGCCGAGATAAAAGCGGCGGCGGCCTATATTACTTTTAAAGCCGGGGGCAGGGGCGCGGTGCGGGAAGTGATAGAAATAATTCTTAAGTCCCAGGATAAATGGCGGGAGGCAGTGAAGGGGTATGATCTTTAGAACTTTTTTGACGGCGGCAGCAGCCGTATTCTGCGTTATTGTTTTCGGAACGGACGCGTATTCCCGGAGCGGCGGAGATCAGGATGCGCAGCAGCAGATCAGGGATTTTTCCATTTCCGGTTTCGGAGAAAAAGGTAAAAAAGACTGGGACCTCGCGGGAAAATCGGCGGATATAACCAATGACGAAGTGATCAAGTTGAACAGTATCGAGGGCAATTTCTATTCCGATAACGACGAGATAAAACTGACCGCGGACAAAGGCGATTTCGATAAGTCGAAAGATACCGTGCACCTTGAAGATAACGTGATCGTAACCACCGCTTCCGGCACCAGAATGACCACGGATTCCCTGAATTGGGACCGGAAGGCCCAGCTGTTGGAGACCAGGGATATCGTCAATATCGAACGCAGCAACATGACCGCAACGTCGGTAGGGGCATCGGGCAGGCCGGACATGAACCGGGTCAATCTTGAGAAAGACGTGGTGGTCAAGATCGATAATAACGCCGTTGAGACAAAAAAAGAGGAAAGCCTGAAAGAAATCGTGATTACCTGTGACGGGCCGCTGGAGGTGGATTATCAAAACAACATGGCTACCTTTAAGAATAACGTTATCGTGGATATGAAGGATTCCAATATTAAAAGTGATACCATGGATGTGTATTTTTCCCGGAACAAGGAGGCGAAACCGCAAAGTCCCGGTCCCGGCTCGGAGATGATGGGCAACCAGATAGACAGGATAGTGGCGCGCGGGAACGTAAGGATATTCAGGGGCGAGAATGTTTCTTACAGTGATGAAGCGGTTTATTCTTCGGCCACAAGAAAGATTACTCTTTCCGGCAAGCCCAGGCTGGTATTGTTTACTTCTAAAGACGTAACCGAAGGTTTATCGGAGAAATCCGCTCCCCGGATTCCGGATTCCCCCGGTTCTCAGCCTTCCGTAAAGAATGACCTCCAAAAGAAAGCGCAGGCTATCGCGCAAAGCCTTGACGCGGTGGCTTCCGGGAAACAGCAGTTGGAAAATACCACTCCGGATTTTGACAATGACCGTTCCCGTGCTATTGAAGCGGCGTTGAGCAGGCCGGTACCGAGATAGGATCCCGGGCAGAGGAGAGAAAATGCATCTTTTAGAAGCGCAGGGATTGTGCAAGTCTTACGGCGGAAGAATGGTAGTGAATAACGTCGATATCCTGGTCAGGCGGGGGGAGATCGTCGGGCTTCTCGGACCCAACGGCGCGGGCAAGACCACTACTTTTTATATGATCGTGGGGATCGTTTCCCCGAACCGGGGTAAGATCATTTTTGACAACTATAATATTACCTATCTGCCGATACATAAACGGTCGCATTACGGTATCGGGTATTTGTCCCAGGAGGCTTCTATTTTCAGGAAGCTTACCGTGGAGGATAATATTATGGCCATTCTGGAAACACTGCCGTTGAATTATTCACAGAGGAAAAAGAGGCTGAACAGCCTTTTGGAAGAGCTTAAGATCGCGCACCTGGCAAAAAACAAGGCCTACACGCTTTCCGGCGGGGAACGGCGGAGGCTCGAAATCACCCGCGCTTTAGTGACTAATCCCTCTTTTATTCTGCTTGATGAGCCGTTTTCCGGGATAGACCCTATTATCGTCAATGAGGCGCAGGAAATAATAAAAGGGTTGAAGCGCAAGGGGCTGGGGATACTGTTGACCGACCACAACGTTCGGGAGACCCTTTCCATAACAGACCGGGCGTATTTGATCGCGGATGGGAATATCCTGATTTCCGGCACCGCGGAGGAACTGATCAACAATCCCAAGGCAAAAGAGATTTATCTGGGAGAAAAGTTCAGGATGTAAAA
The DNA here is from genome assembly GCA_028687525.1 of Candidatus Omnitrophota bacterium. Taxonomy (GTDB): domain Bacteria; phylum Omnitrophota; class Gorgyraeia; order Gygaellales; family Profunditerraquicolaceae; genus JAQTZX01. Next base: position 4,797 of record JAQTZX010000073.1, on the reverse strand, counting down.
ACCATGGTTTCTTGTGAAATAGCAGGGTGCTGAAAAACCCTCTTAAGCAGGCTTTTTTATCAGGCTGATAGCTGTTGAGCAGAAGAAACACACAACCCGAATTCGTAATGCGTAAAGCGTAATTCGTAATGCGTAAATTTAAAAAGGAATTTTTCGTATAGAACGTTCCGTATTGATTACGATTTACCGTTTACGAATTACGGATTCAATAGAAAGGGAATGTATCATGAAATCAGAAGTCAGGAAAATCGACAACACCAAGCGGGAAATAAGCATTGAGACAAGCGGGGAAGTTATTAAGAACAAATTCGAGGAGGCTTTTAAGGATCTTAACAATAAAGTAAAAGTGAAGGGCTTTCGTCCCGGACATATTCCCCGCGACGTGCTGGAAAAGAATTTTTCTTCACAGGCCAATGAGCTTGTCCTGCAGAGCCTGATTCCCGAACTCTGCGATGAGGCGATCAAGCACGAGGGACTGCAGGCTGTCGCTTTGCTGGAAGTTTCGGATGTGAAATTGGACAGGAATACGGTTTCTTTCAAGGCACAACTCGAGGTGCGGCCGGAGATAGAGCTTAAAAATTATAAAGGGCTTACGATCCATTATAAAAAAGCGGCGGTGGCGCCTGATGAGGTGAAGCGCAGCCTCGATTCTTTGAAAGAGAAGCACAAGATCGATGCTCTTGACGACGCCTTTGCCAGGAGCATGGGATATCCCGGCCTTGCCGAGCTGGAAAAGGTCATTGAACGAAATATACTTTCCCAGAAAGATACCCGGAACCGCCAGCATGCGGAAGAGCAGGTTCTTGAACAGTTGTCCAAAGGTATTGATATTAAACTCCCGCCGTCGATGGTCGGCAAGCGTCTGCAGGAACTTGTTAAACAGACGGAACTGGACCTTGCTTTAAAGGGCGTACCGCGCGAAAAACTGCTGGAGGAAGAAAAAAACCTGTATAAGGACCTGGAGCCCGATGCCCGGAAACAAGTCCAGACCTATTTGATCTTTGCGGAGATTGCCAAACAGGAAAACATCCCGGATGACGACCACATGCCGAATAAAGTAATGGAAGTATTGTTCCGGGAGGCAAACTGGGAGTTAACGGAGTAATATAAAATTCTTATTAAACGAAACTACGGAGGCCGTTATGACTACGATCAAGAATCAATACATGGTTCCAATGGTGATTGAGCAGACAACGCGCGGTTTCGAGCGGGCATATGATATATATTCCCGTTTATTGAAAGACCGCATCATATTTATCGGGACTCCGATCGACGACACTATCGCCAACCTGGTGATCGCCCAGATGCTTTTTTTACAAATGGAGGACGCCGGTAAAGATATCAATTTGTACATCAATACTCCCGGCGGTTCGGTAACTGCCGGTCTTGCTATTTATGACACGATGCAGTTTGTCAAACCCGATGTGGCCACCTATTGCGTCGGGCAGGCGGCAAGTATGGGGGCGATCCTGATGGCCGCCGGAACCAAGGGGAAGCGTTTTTCCCTGCCGAATGCCCGGATCATGATCCATCAACCGTGGGGAGGCGTGCAGGGAGCGGCTGAAGATATTGCCCGCCATGCCCAGGAAATACTTAAGCTGCGGGAACGGATCAATAATATATTGGCGGGGCATACCGGGAAATCCGTGGAAAAGATCGGTGCCGATACGGACAGGGATTATTTCATGTCCTCGGAAGAAGCGAAGGAATACGGTCTCGTGGACGAAGTAATAGGGAAGAAAAAAGTTAAATAAAGATTGAATGATGTTAAAGAAAGTTAATCGGGTTGCTGTGAATGGAAATGAATACAGTATTTTATCGGGGGTCAGGATATTTTATTATCCGGTATTAACAATCGTTAACCGACCTTAACCTGTAAACTAATAGAGGTTACTATGAGGAAGAATTATTTGTTGACTCCGGGGCCTACACCGCTGCCTCCGCAGGTGTGCGGGGCAATGGCGCGGCCGATCATCCATCATCGCACGCCGCAGTTCCAGGCGGAACTCAAAGAAGCGGAGGAAGGCCTGAAGTATGTTTTTCAGACTGTTAACGATGTTTATATGTTTGCGTCTTCGGGCACAGGGGCCATGGAAGCCGCGGTGGTGAATTTGTTGTCTCCCGGGGATACGGTCGTAACCGTGGAAGCGGGAAAATTCGGGGAGAGGTGGACGGATATTTGTAAAGCCTACGGGATAATTTGTGAAGTGATACGGGTCCCCTGGGGGCAAGCGGTCAATCCCGCGGATATCGCGGCTAAAATAGAAGCTTCGGGGAATAAAGTAAAAGCTGTCTTTACCACTTTATGCGAAACCTCAACCGGCGTCACGCACGATATCCGGGCTATCGGCAGCGTGGTGAAGGATACGCCGGCAGTGCTGGTGGTTGACGCCATCAGCGGTCTGGGCGCTATTCCGCTTGCAACCGATGCCTGGTCATGTGATGTGGTGGTTTCCGGTTCACAGAAAGGGCTGATGCTGCCTCCCGGTTTGGGCTTCATATCGGTGAGCGCGAAGGCCTGGAAGCTGGCGGGGAACTCAAAATGCCCCCGGTATTATTTCGATCTTACCAAGGCTAAGAAAGCTTTAGAGAAGAACGATACCGCGTATACGCCTGCGATAACCTTGATAATCGCTTTGAACGAGGCTTTGCGGATCATGAAACAGGATACCATGGAGAAAGTATTCGCCCGGCATAAGAAGATGGCTGATGCCGTCCGTGCGGCGGTTGCGGCGATGGGTTTGAAATTGTTGGCGGCGGATGCCTCTTCCGATGTGGTTACCGCGGTGAAACTTCCCGACGGAATTGATGGGGAGAAATTAGTGAAGACCATGCGCGATACCTATGGAGTGACTATTGCCGGAGGCCAGGATGCGTTAAAGGGTAAACTGGTCAGGATCGCCCATATGGGGTATATTGAAGAATTCGATATTATCGCCGGCATTTCCTGCCTGGAAAAAGTACTTGCGCAGATGGGGTATGGGTTCATATTAGGCGCGGGCGTGAAAGCGGCGGAAGAAGTGTTTTTGAAATAATTTTCATACACGGGAGGTTCCTATGGTTAAAATTCTTGTTAGTGATCCTTTGTCGGATGAAGGCCTGAAGATATTGAAAGAAGTGAAGGACTTTCAGGTTGATGTTAAAACGGATCTGAAACCCGACGATCTTAGAAGCGTTATCGCCGAATACGACGCTTTGATCGTGCGCAGCGCCACCAAGGTGACCAAAGAAATTGTTGCCGCGGCGAAAAAACTGCGGGTCATCGGCAGGGCGGGCGTGGGATTGGATAATGTAGATCTGGCGGCAGCCACGCAAAAAGGGATCATTGTCATGAATACTCCGGCCGGCAATACCATCTCTACGGCGGAACATACCATGAGTATGATCCTGTCTCTTTCCCGCAATATCCCGCAGGCGAACGCGTCAATGAAAAAAGGAGAATGGAAACGTTCGAAATTCATGGGGGTTGAATTATACGGTAAGACGCTGGGCATTGTGGGGTTGGGAAGGATCGGAAAGGAAGTCGCGAAACATGCGTTTTCTTTCGGTATGCGGGTGCTTGCGTTCGACCCGTTTCTTTCCCGCGAGGTCGCCGAGAGCCTGGGGATTGAAGTTGTGGAAGTCCCGGAATTACTGGAGAACGCGGATTATATCACCGTGCATACTCCGCTTACCGAAGAAACCAGGCATTTTATATCCACCAATGAATTCGCGCGCATGAAGAAAGGCGTGCGTGTGGTTAACTGCGCGCGGGGCGGGATTATTGACGAAGCGGCGCTGGTTGAAGCGGTCAGAGAAGGAAAAGTGGCGGGAGCCGCCCTTGATGTTTTTGAGAAAGAACCGCCGGATCCCAGTAACGAGCTGGTTAAAATGGACAATGTGATCCTGACCCCTCATTTAGGCGCGTCCACCGAAGAAGCCCAGGTCAATGTCGCGATCGAAGTCGCGGAGATTGTACGCGACGCTCTGTCGGGCAAAGGCATACGTAATGCCGCCAATTATCCTTCCGTGGAAGGAGAGGTTTTCAGGGTTCTGGAACCGTATATAAACCTTTCCGAGAAATTAGGGCGGTTTACCAGCCAGTTGGTGGAAGGCCGGTTTGAGAGTATAGATATCGTTTACAGCGGGGATATTATCAAATATGATCTTTCGCCGTTAACCATGGCGTTGACGAAAGGAATGCTTGAACCGATATTGAAGGAGACGGTTAATTTTGTCAATTCTATAAGTCTGGCCAAAGAACGGGGTATCGGGATCAGGGAATCTAAATCGTCGAAAGAAGAGGAGTTTGTCACGCTGGTCAGGATGCAGGTTAAAACGGATAAAGGTACCAGGCAGGTCTGCGGTACGTTGTCGGCCAATAAACAGCCCCGCATCGTCAAGATAGACGATTATTACGTGGAGTCTACTCCCGCAGGGGAAATGGTAATCATACGCAATTTGGATAAACCCGGGATCATCGGCAACTTGGGGTCTCTGTTGGGTAAACATAATATCAATATCGCTTCTATGACCTTCGGGCGCAAGTCTCTCGGCGGGGAAGCGGTGAGCATCCTGAATGTGGACAGCCAGGTTTCAGCGGAACTCCTGGAGAAGATAAAGAATATAGAGAATATCATTTCAGCCAAGGCGATAAGACTATGAAACTTAGATTCAAATGCCGGAATTCAAAAGGTTTTTTGATTTCAATCGTCATTTTGATCTCGACTTTTATCATTAGTGTTCCGGCGGGTGCCGAGGAAATAACCATCCTGTATACCGGAGATACCCACGCCATGATCTATCCCTGTTCCTGCC
>JAQTZX010000072.1 GCA_028687525.1 Candidatus Omnitrophota bacterium | reverse complement strand
AAAAAAGGGCTGATCTATCAGGGGCATAAAGTCATCAACTGGTGCCCGCGCTGCCAGACCGCGCTTTCCGACGAGGAAGCTCCGCATCACGACCTGCAGGGAAACTTATATTACCTGAAATACCCGTTTAAGGATAATCCCGATGAGTTTATAACCGTTGCCACCACGCGCCCCGAGACAATGCCGGGGGATACCGCGGTGGCGGTGAATCCCCGGGACAGGAGATACAAAAAATATATCGGCAGGGAGTTGGTCCTGCCGCTGGTAAACCGCGGGATAAAAATAATCGCCGATGATATGGTAGACAAGAAATTCGGCACCGGCGCGGTCAAAGTGACGCCCGCGCATGACCCGAATGATTATCTCATGGGAACCAGGCACAGGCTTGAGTTCGTGAACGTGATGCGCCCCGACGGACGCATGAACGAAAAAGCCGGCGATTACCGGGATATGGACAGGTTCGAGGCGCGCGAAGTTATTATCGAGGATTTAAAAGAAAAAGGCCTTCTGGAGAAAATAGAGCCGCATCAATTATCCGCCGGGCATTGCTATCGCTGCCACACCATTATCGAGCCTTATTTATCCAAACAGTGGTTCGTGAAAATGGCTCCGCTGGCTAAGCCGGCTATAGAAGCGGTTAAAAAAGGGAAGGTCACCTTTCATCCAAAACGCTGGACCAGGGTTTACTTAAGCTGGATGGAGAATATACAGGATTGGTGTATCTCGCGGCAGATATGGTGGGGTCATCGTTTACCTGTATACTATTGTAAAAATTGCCTGGGACGGATAAATGAGCGTACCGATAACAGTACACCGTTGACAGAAAAAGAAAAGAAAGATAAAGGATATAAAGGTGTTATAGTTGCGGCGGTAATGCCGGAGAAATGCCCGGTGTGCGGATCATCAGGTATTTACCAGGACGAGGATGTGCTGGATACCTGGTTTTCATCGTGGCTGTGGCCGTTCGCGACGTTCTACTGGCCGTTTGATTCATCGTTAACGGCAAACCGGGAGGAGACGTTCCCCCTTCATATGGATGGCCCTGCGCAGAAAAGGCGTAAAGAACTGGAGTATTTCTATCCGACGTCTGTTTTGGTGACGGCTCCCGAAATCATTTTTTTCTGGGTGGCGCGCATGATCATGGCGGGGTTGGAGTTTCAAAAGAACATCCCTTTTAAGGATGTGTACATACACGGGACGGTGCGCGATATCGAAGGCAGGAAAATGTCCAAGTCCCTGGGAAATGTTATTGATCCTCTTGATATAATCAGCGAATACGGTACCGACGCGCTTCGTTTCAGCCTTATTTCGATAACCGCGCAGGGACAGGATGTGTTCCTGTCCAAGGAACGGTTTGAACAAGGCAGGAATTTCTGCAATAAGATATGGAACGCGTCGCGGTTCGTTTTGATGAACCTTGATCATTCCGATGCCCCGGCGGGGATTCCGGAGGGCAAAGAGAACCTGGATATGATCAACCGCTGGATATTGAGCAGGTTCTACTCGGTTTTGAACGAAGTCTCCGGCAATCTGGATGTTTTTAAATTCAACGAGGCGGCGAATCAATTATACGGGTTTTTCTGGCATGAGTTTTGTGATTGGTACCTGGAATTGATCAAAAAGGATATCCGGAATCCCCGGAATCAGGTTGTCATGCGATATGTCCTGGAGAATTTTTTACGGGCGGCCCATCCGTTCATCCCTTTTATCAGCGAGGAGATATGGCAGTGTCTCAAGAATGCGGGCGGGGAGACGGGGGAGAGTATCATGGTGTGCGCCTGGCCGCGGGGGCGCAAAGAGTTTATCGATAAGAAGCTTGAGGGGAAGATGAACAGTGTTTTTGAGTTGATCAATGTCATCCGTAATATGCGTTCCGAACTGGAAGTCCCGCTTCAGGAAACGGTTACGGTGAAACTCTGTACCGGCGACAAAACCAAAATCGAACTTTACGGGGATATGGCTTCGCATATACAGACAATGGCGAAGATCAAAGACCTGTGTTTCGCCCCGCAGTACGTTCAGGCGCGCGGGGAATTCGTCACCGTGCTGAAGGATGCGCATATAGTTATCCCCTTCGCCGGAGAAGCGGACGCGCGGAAATTCATGCGGAAGACGGAACAGAAGATGGCGAAGACGGAATCGGAGATTTGCTCGAAAACGGCAACACTCGCCAACGAAAATTTTGTCAATAGGGCGCCCGCGGAAGTGGTGGAAAAAGAACGGGCCCGGTTACAGGAACTCAAAGAAACCCTTATCAAACTGAAGGCGGTGAAAGATGGACTCGCATAAAAAATACTTACTTTCGGAAATGAAACAAGGTTTGAATCCCGGACAAGTGGAACAGGTCATCAAGCACGCGTTGGTGGAGGATGTGGGGAGGGGGGATATTACCTCGCAGTTGACAATCCCGGAAGATAAAGAGATCAAAGTCAGGCTGCTGGTGAAGGAGAATTGCGTTATCTGCGGGCTGGGAGTAGCGGAACAGGTTTTTGAGATCGCCGATAAAGGCGTGCAATTTAAATATCTGGTCAAGGAAGGACAAAAAGTAAAAAAGGGCAGGTTTGCCGCGGAGATATCCGGCAGCGCGCACAGTATCCTTAAGGCGGAGCGCGTGGCGCTGAACCTGTTGTCCATGATGTCCGGTGTAGCCACGAAGACCCGTGAGTTTGTCGATCTGGTCGAGCCGTACAAGGTTAAGATCACCGATACCCGTAAGACCATGCCCGGACTGCGGGAACTGCAGAAGTACGCGGTGAGGATAGGGGACGGTTTTAACCACCGGATGAGCCTTGATGAGATGATCCTGATCAAGGACAATCATATCCGCATTACCGAAGGGTACTCCAGGCTTCCCAGCGTGCCGAAGGGATATAAGATAGAGATCGAGGTCCAGAATCTCGAGGAGTTCAAACATGCCGTACAATTCAAACCGGACGTGATCATGCTCGATAATATGAGCACCGATGACATAAAGAAATGCGTCAAGATCAGGGACGGTATTTCTTTTAATACCAGCCATCATTCCAGGACCAAACTGGAAGTTTCCGGAGGGGTCGGTAAGGAAAATGTCAAGAAAATCGCCGCCTGCGGTGTGGATATTATTTCCATCGGCGAATTGACCCATTCCGTGCAGTCGGTGGATATAAGCCTGGAAGTGGTGTAATATCATATCATGTATAATGATGTATGATGCCAAAGAGAAAAAAGTGACAGTCACTAAAGTGACTGTCACTTTTTTTCACTTTTTTCTCTTTTCTTTGAGGGCGTTATGGATAAATTCAGGCTTGCATCGAAATTTAAGCCGTGCGGGGACCAGCCCAGGGCTATCCGGGAATTAACCGGTTCTATCCTTTCGAAACACCGCTATCAGACGCTTTTGGGGGTGACCGGGTCAGGCAAGACTTTCACCCTTGCCAATGTTATTGCCGCCGTTAACCGGCCCACGCTCGTTATTTCGCACAATAAAACCCTGGCCGCGCAATTGTACGCGGAGTTCAAGGAATTCTTTCCGGAAAATGCGGTCGAATACTTCGTCAGCTATTACGATTATTACCAGCCGGAAGCATATGTCCCTTCCACCGATACTTATATAGAGAAGGATTCTTCCATTAATGACCGCCTGGACCGTTTGCGCCTGTCGGCTACCAGTTCGCTGATGAGCCGCCGTGATGTCCTGATCGTGGCCTCGGTTTCCTGTATTTATAATCTGGGTTCCCCCGATGATTACCAGGGGATGCTGGTTTTTATCGAAAAGGGGCAGGTTATTCCCCGTGATACCATCATTTCCCGTCTGATCGCGATCCAGTATGAACGGAATGATTATGAGTTCGTGCGGGGCCGGATCCGGGTGCGCGGGGATGTGGTGGAAATATTTCCCGCCTACAAAGAAAAAGCTTTGCGGGTGGAACTGTTCGGGGATACCGTGGAGCGCATCTTTGAGTTTGACCCGGTTTCCGGAGAGAATATCTTTGAGCTTGAAAAAACAGGGATATATCCCGCGAAACATTTTTTGGTTTCCGGCGAACGAATTGACACGGCGCTCAAAGCGATCGAAGCGGAAATGGAAGACCGGATCACGGTACTGAAAAAGCAGAATAAGCTCCTGGAGGCCCAGCGGCTGCATCAGCGTACCCGGTATGATATGGAGATGCTTAAAGAACTGGGATATTGCCACGGGATCGAGAATTATTCCCGGATACTTTCGGGCCGTCCTCCGGGAGCGCGGCCGTACTGCCTGCTTGATTATTTTCCCAGGCCCTTGTTGACCGTTATTGACGAATCCCATGTTACCATCCCGCAGATACGGGGAATGTATGAAGGGGATAAGGCGCGTAAAAAGGTACTGGTTGATTACGGATTTCGCCTTCCGTCCTGTTTGGATAACCGGCCCCTGCGTTTCGAAGAATTTGAGAGTCTTATCGAACAGGAGGTTTTTGTCAGCGCCACGCCCGGTGATTTCGAGCTGAAGAAATGCGCAGGCAGCGTCTTTGAACAGATTATACGCCCGACGGGATTAGTAGATCCCGTGATCCTGATCAGGCCCGTCAAGGGGCAGATGCAGGATTTGATAAAAGAAGTCAAAATCCGCGCCGGCCGTAATGAACGCGTCCTGGTGACCACCCTGACAAAGAGAATGGCCGAGGATTTAACCGCTTATTTACAGGAGAAGGGAATAAAGGTAAAATACTTGCATTCCGAGGTAGAAACTATCGAGCGCTCGAAAATCCTGCGCTCATTGCGCAGAAAAGAATTTGACTGCCTGGTGGGGATAAATTTACTGCGTGAAGGACTGGATCTGCCCGAGGTTTCGCTGGTCGCGATCTTAGACGCGGATAAAGAAGGATTCCTTCGTTCGGAGACTTCGTTGATACAGACCTCCGGCCGGGCGGCGCGTAATATCAACGGCACGGTGGTTATGTACGCGGATACTCTGACCGGGGCAATGAAGCGCGCGATCAAGGAAAGCCTCCGCCGCCGGGATATACAGCTGGAGTTTAATGCGAAGAACAAGATAACTCCCCGGTCCATACAAAAAGCGATCCGGGAAGGTATAGAATCCCTGGAGGGCGCGGAAATTTTACTGCGGGGTCTGACCGGGGAGGCAAAGGATGAATATGAATTAAAAAAATACCTGTCCGAACTCGAATATGAGATGGAAATGGCCGCGCGCAATCTGCAGTTCGAGAAAGCGGCTGTTTACCGGGATAAAATACGGGAGTTGAAGGGAAGGATAAAAAAGGGCGCGTACGGGGATGAAAAACGTGAAAAGAGACGCGAAAATGATGCTTGTTGTTGATATAGGGAATACTAATATAAATTTCGGTTTGTTCAGGGGTAAAAAACTTGAATCCAGGTTTATTATCCCGGCGCAAGACTATAGCCGGAATGAATTGAAGGAACGCGCCGGCGGAATAAAGATCGACAACGCGGTGGTCTGCAGCGTGGTGCCGAAGGCCACCGCTGCCGTCGCCGGGGATCTTAGAATTTTGTCCGGTAAACGGCCGCTTGTAATCGGCGAAGACCTGATCGTTCCCGTCAAAAATCTTTACCGTACTCCCGAATTAGTCGGCCAGGACCGCCTGGTTAACGCCTACGCGGGAATAATACTCTACGGAACGCCCTTGATCGTGGTCGATTTCGGCACCGCGGTTACTTTTGATGTGGTTTCCAAAAAGGGCGAGTACCTGGGGGGGATGATACTTCCCGGCTTGCGTATTTCCCTCGATGCCCTTGTCTGCAAGACCGCGCTCCTGCCGGATATACAGCTTGGGAAACCCCGGGAATTTATCGGCAGGGACACCAGGAACAGTATGCTTAGCGGCCTTGTATACGGGTTTGCCGCTTTGACGGATGATCTGGCCGGAAGAATTAAACGCGATATCGGCGCAGGAGCGCGAGTCGTAGTAACCGGCGGCGATGCGGCATTTCTGTCCGCATACTGCGATACGGCCATAGCACTTGACAAAGACCTGACCCTGAAAGGTTTATATCTTCTCGGGAGCCGCCCGCTTTGAAACCGTTTTCAATTTTTTTTACGGAAGTATTGACAAAATAAAGTTTTATCAGTATACTTGTAATACGTTAAACATGATCCGCAAAAAAGTGGGATAGTTCCTATTTGGTCAGGCGCTATCCCTTTTTTATTTGACAACATTCAATTTTACCAGTATACTGTAAACATGCGTAAACTTGAACAAACAGGGGGGATCATGACAAAAGAAATAATGACTGCCAAGGACGTGGCGGAATATCTGCATATTCATACGCTCACTGTCCATAAGTACGCACGTGAAGGAGAGATTCCCGCGTTCAAGATCGGGACCGACTGGAGATTCCACCGGAAGTATATCGAAAGGTGGATAAAACAGAAATTGACGGGTAACCGGCACAGAATTAAAAAGTTAATTTTAAGCAGTAAAGAGTGAAAAAGGAGGAACGTTTCATTATATGCTGTATTGGATCTTAAGGCCTATAGCGTTATCGATCTTAAGGTTGTTTTTTAGACTCAAAGTGGAAGGGATTGAAAACCTTCCGAAGAAAAATAATTTCATTATTGTATCGAACCATCTTAGCTTTCTGGATCCGTTGGTCATATGCGCGTCCATGCCGCAGCGGATATATTGCGTGGCTTCGCGGTATCTTTTCCGGATTTCCTGGCTGAGATGGATTTTTAATAGAATCGGTGTGCTGTCAACAGGCAGTTCCTCGGGAAAAGCCGTTGAGTATTTAACGCAGAACAAGATAGTCGCCATATTCCCGGAAGGCGGTATCAGCAGAGACGGGAATTTGCGAGAATTCAAAAGAGGCGCGGCGCTTCTTGCCTATAAAACCGGAAGGCCCATTGTCCCTTGCGTGATTTCAGGCACCTATGAGGCTCTTCCTCTTAAGGCTAAATTCCCCAGATTGCGGCCTATAACCGTTAAAATCAACGGACCTGTCTGCCTGCTGAAAGAGCTTGAGGAG
>JAQTZX010000071.1 GCA_028687525.1 Candidatus Omnitrophota bacterium | reverse complement strand
TGAAAAAGTTGGGCAGAGGCAAGATCAGGATAATCGGCGGATTCCTGCGAAAAGAGAATCTCTGTCTTTTTGAGCGCTGGCTGAAGATGAACGGTGGAAAGGCGTATTGATGACGCCACGGACGTAAATATAAAAAAGCCGGATTTTACTTGTTTACAAGAATTAATCCCAGGGTAAATTTATTGAACCACGAGTTCCGGCAAACGCGCAATACGTTTGTTAAAATCGTTAACTAATAAAAAAGCTTGTATTAGCAGTTGACAAAGAAAAGAAAATAAAGTAGACTATATCTCGTTTGTTAGTGAAAGCGCTTTCAAAGTACTTTAGCAAAAGAAAATAAAAAATTTAAGAATTGAACTTGCCACGGTTTTTTAGCCGTGGCTTTTTTTTTGGAACACGCGCGCTGTAAGAAGGAGGCATTTTGAGAAATAAATTCTCCCTCGCCGTGCTTATAGTCCTGTGGCAGTGTTTTATAAGTTGTGCCGCCGTATTCGCCAGTGTACGGGTCAAAGATATCAATATCCCCTCCAATCTTGCTACTATCAAGGAGACATTCGAACTGCCGGGAGTCTCATCCGGCAGCGACCGTATCATTATCCATGTCCAGGATGCCCACTGCAATTACGAGGCCCAGAAGAACCTCGCGGGAGTACTGGAAAACCTGATAAAAAATTATAATCTCAAACTTGTCCTGGTGGAGGGCGGCAGCGGCGACGTCAGCCTTTCATTCCTGCGCGGGTACGGTGACGCCAAGACCCGGGCGGAAATCGCCGACAAATACCTGCAGGCGGGTAAGATCTCCGGGGAGGAATACCTCGACATCGTCTCCGACTACGACCTGGAGCTCTACGGGATTGACGATGAGGACCTGTATGATAAACATCTGGCCTCTTTCTGGAAAATAGACGCCATAAAACCCGAAGGTTTGAAACATCTGGAAACGGTAATGTCCGTTGCCGCGAAACTTAAACCGTTCATGTTGAGCGATGAATCGCGGCGTCTTGAGCAGCAAATAAGCAATTACGAGACAAAATCGCTTTCTCTGGCGGATTATTGCCGTTTTCTTAAAGAACAAGCGGAGAAAAAGGGAATAAGCCTGCAGAACCATAGCAGTCTTGCTGATTTTTCTGAAACGGCGCGGCTTGAGAATACGCTTGATTTTCAAAAAGTCGAAACTGAGCGGAACGCGTTTATCAAAGAGTTGGCCAACCAGACGGATGAAACAGGAGTTAAAAATCTGATACAGAAAACCGAGGAATTCAAGAATCAGAAGATGACTCAACAGGAGTATTATTCTTTTTTGAAGACAATTGCTGAACGTAAAATAGACATGACTGCCGCGTATTCTTCACTCAACGATTATATTACCTATTTGAATATAAGTAAGAATATCAACGCCCAGAAATTGTTGAAGGATGTGTCCGCAGTGGAAGGGGCGTTGCGGAGCGCCCTTCTTAAAAGTGACGAGCAAAAGAAACTGGCCGAAATAGACCGTATGGTCCGGATACTCATGAAATTCTTCAATCTTGAGGTGACGCCCGAGGATTACGCTTATTTTAAGGACAACAAGGATAAATTCACCGATTCCTACTGGATGGCTTTTTTGACGGAATGCTGCGCTCGGTATAATGTGGCCATGAATGTGGAAGCGTCTTCGGTCGTTGATGAGAACCTCGCATTTCTGGAAGAGTTTTATAAATTGGGTGTTGCGCGAGAGGATGCTTTTATAAAAAATCTGGCCGGCAAGATGGAGGAATCGGGGGAGAATATAGCCGTTCTTATTACCGGCGGTTTCCATACCCCGGGTGTTACCCGCATGTTGAAAGAAAAAGGGTATTCATATATTGTGGCCACGCCGGTAATCACCAAGGAGGGGGATTCCAGCGTGTATTTTGCGGTTTTGAGGGAGCAGGGAATAGTGACAACAGAAGGTTCATATACAACCGATACTGATGAGTAAAATGGAAAGAAATTGTTTTTGTACAAAGGAGAGAGAGATGAAGATCATGGGATTCGGGAAAAAAAGTGTTTGTTTGTCGTGGATAGTGACATTTATTATCGTGATCAGTTTTATCATAACACCTACAGCGTCTTTTGTGCTTGCTGCGGACCATTTAAAAACGCAGTCCCACGCTAAAACTATCAACAGAGACGGTGGTGTTGCCGATGTGTTGTTGCAGAGGAGAGGGGCGTAATTCAGAGTGTCCAATCTGCTCCCTGCGGGTATGCAGGTGCCTCCGGATTTTACCAGGGATGCCACTGCTTTTACATCGGCCATTTTGACTATGACGGCATTGCGGGGGAGAGCAAGTGGGCTGGATAAAAAAGTAGATAAAGCACTGATAAAAGAAATAAAGGAAGACGCGGACGGAATGGCGATGAGGATATACCGGCAGATCGCTTTCAAAAATAACCTCATTTTGATGGTCCGGGTCAGTGAGGGATACGGCAGGGACGGCGTCGTGGAGAGTTTCCGCGCGAGGGAAGTTGTCATGCCTGACATACTTGAGAATGAGAAAGGAAAAGTGGGGCAGGCAATAAGCAGCGGTTTTTCGACATATGTTGCTCAAAACGGTACAGTATACAGTATCCTGAGCGTCATAGTAGATGTTATTGAAGGCACGAATGCGCTGGTTTTTAATGTCAACGGAAAAGAATTATGGGATTTGAAAACCAATGAATCCGGGGCCACCAGTATCCTTGTCGGAGGCGCGGGAATCGATTCGCTGGGCAATGTTCCGGATATGTACGCCGATGTTGTCGCGACGTACGTTCCTCCGGGAAAAAGGCAGGAATTTATCGATAATCCTCTGGATCCCGAACCTCTGGCTCAGGATCCATCAAAGATCGAAGGAGTATTAGCCAGGATAGCCGCGGCTAACGGAATCACTATTAATGATTTGAATGTTGTGGTTATGGACAGGCCCAGAGAAACCGCCCGGTTGGCAGTTTTAAACGATATCCGGAGTAGATATTCGGGGCTTGAAATAACGACCATAAAAGACGGTACTGTCGCCCCTACGCTTTTGGCGACATTCGGGGACCGGCAGGGTAAACATAAAGTTATCATGACCGTAGGGGGAACGCCCGAAGCCTTTTTCAACCTTAGTGTTTCCGGATTATTTAAAAAACAGGGTGCACTTTTGAGCTTAAGAGTGTATTCCAAGCAGACGAATAATACGCTTGAGGGGGTAAAGGATGGGCAGAGAGATCTGGCCAACAGATATAATTTCTCTGGGAGGGAAAAAGAAGATATCTCCGACGTAAGGCCTCATGATGCGGATGGAATTCTCAATGGAAACAAGCTTTTTACGCAGGAGATGGTTAACGGCGAAGTCAGAGGTTCTGTTTCTTTAACCACGCACAACGGCGCTTTTGATCTTCCCGGAGTAGTTAAGGAAGAAGACGGTGCCTTTGAAGAGGTGGTTTTGCGCTTCGGGGATGTTCAAGGAAAGCCTACAGCCTGGTTCGAACGAGTGGTCGTTCGGCCGGAACAGGTTATGGCTTTTATGAATCCTTCTGTTACTGAAGAAGAGCCGGATATTGTTGAATCAGACGAACAGGGAAGATCCGCAAAGCTGGACGGCGGCACGGCGGCGAAAGCGAATTTGAATTTTGCGGATGCCGCGGCGTTGAATGAGGCGTTGAAGGGTGTCGTGGAAGCAGGTTCGCTTGGGGTAAAAGTGCTTGATGCGAATGTATTAAGAGGTACTTTGATCGACAAGCTGGTGTACGACGCGACATTCAATCCGAATCAGGATGTAGTGGCGCAGAGCCGTCAATTGATTAAGGATATCGCGGCCGCGCAGGGCATCACCCTGGGGTCGGTGTATAATCTGTACCGGTCTAAGGCCAAAGATGAAAGGCAGTATACCATTCCTGCGATCAACATCCGGGGTATGGCTTTTAATACCGCGCGTGCGGTTTTCGCTTCGGCGCAAGAGAAGAATGTCGGGGTCATGCTTCTGGAGATCGCAAAGTCGGAGATGGGTTATACCGCCCAGCGGCCGATAGAGTATCGTACGTCTATTCTGGCGGCGGCGATCAAGGAAGGGTATAACCGTTCGGTATACCTGCAGGGTGACCATTTCCAGATAGCATTGAAGGATTATATTAATAATCCCGATAAGGCCCGGAATGCTATAAAGGACTTAATACGGGAAGCGATGGAAGCGGGTTTTTATAATATCGACCTGGATATGTCTCCTTTGGTTGACTGGTCGAAGAGCACGCCTGATGAGCAGCAGAAATTGAACTATACCGAGACCGCGCGTTTGACCGCGTACGTGAGGCAGTTGGAAACGGAATTGGGTTTGGACAAGCTGGGGATTACGGTGAACCTGGGCGGCGAGATCGGCGAAATCGGTATGGGCATGGAAAAAGGCAAAGAACGCAACAGTAATGTCAGCGATTTGAGAGCGTATATGAATGGGTACAATGCGGAGATGGGAAGAATGAGCGCATATCTGGGGCGTGAGCTTGCTCCGATCACCAAAATCGCCATTCAGACCGGTACTGCGCATGGCGGAGTGCGCGATGCAGAAGGAAAACTGATTGACGTAAAGGTCGGTTTTAATACCATTGCCGAAGTAGGCGAAGTAGCGCGCAAGGAGTTTGGGTTGGCGGGCGTCGTGCAGCATGGCGCGTCGACACTTCCCACGGATTACTTCGTGGTGTTTTCCGGCAATAAAGTTCCGGAAGGGTTAAAGATCGAAGATGAAAAGCTGCTGAACGCGCAGGGCGCGGCGACTTTGAGCAGAAACCCGGCGGCAGAGGTGCACCTTGCCACCGCGTATCAAGATACGATTATAGATCACCCGGCCATGCCTCAGGATTTACGTGCAGAGATGAGGGATTGGACGTTGGCTAAATTCCCGCCGAAACCTGGCAAGAATGAGGAGGGAGAATTCGTTAAGAACAGGAAAAATGCATGGAGACCGTACAAAGAGAAGGTATGGGATTTGCCGACTGATGTTCAGACCTCCATCCGGGATACTCTGACTGGTCAATTCGGGGTGGTTTTTGATAATTTAGGAGTTAAGAATACTGGAGGGATCGTAAGTGTGGCGGATTGGGGCAAGTTGCTGGCGCCTATTCAGGAATTCACTCCTTTTGCCGTGGATATAAACCGGAGCTTGTCCGCTGATTTTGTGGCTGTCAATACCGCCAAAGACGGAAGAGCGCTTCCTGTTGTTATCCACGAATCCACTTTGGACAGTCCGGATGGGGTTATGGCTTTGCAAAATTATTTGCGCCAGATCGGCAAAGGCAATGTCAAGCCCATACTCCTGGTTACCGATACTCAAAAGACGATGGCCGACGTTGACAAGAAACTGCAGGCAATTGCCAGCGTTTCCGAGGGGCGCGTAACATTGAACCGTGGTTCTTTTGCGGCGGTATATATTGAATCAAACGCCGACGCGGTTTCCGCGCTGGTAAAGGGAGAGTTCGGGGAAGAAATAACCGAAGTTGTCGGTCCGAGGGAGATTGTTGAAAATTTCAACGAAGGGATTATTCGGGCGACATACGATCAAGCTCGTGATGGAAGCCAGATGGCTTCCGTGGCCAAGGCTTTGAAGCTGGCAACGGAGATCATCCCGTTGGCTGCGAAAGGCCCGGTTTCGGAAGAACAGCTTAAGAAACTGGACGCGCTTTTTGTGGCTGAAGGCAACAATACCTTCAGCGTCGCTCCTACTACCGTGCTTGCTGAAACCTCAAAAGCGGCGCAAGAGTGGCGCATGGCCCAGGCAGCGGCAGAAGGAAAGGTATAAACGTTACGCTGGTCGGGAAAAAGGAATATGGAGGGGGCGGTTTACCAGCCGCCTTCTCCTTAAGCCCGCCGGGGAAACATAATCAGGAGAATAATATGAGAGAAAAAGCTGTCGGAAGAAGTCGGATGCGTGAATGTATGGTATTATGCGGCATAATTGTTTTTATACTTGCGGGTTTTCGCTCCGGTGTTTACGCAGGAGGGGCCGGCACCGATAATTTGCGTCCGAGAGATGCGGCTCAAAGCGGGAGAGATACGAATATTAAGGATGATGTCGTGGAGAAAATGGGAGACGGAGGCTCTGCCGCAGTGACGGGGATTGCCCCGATACTTTTTACCGATAACACTGCTACGCTTCCGACCGGCGCGCATACCGGTCTTCGTAATATCCAGGCCGCGGCTTCTGACGATACTGATGGCGAGCTTTTTAATCACTCCGAAAAACGAGGCAGACTGGAAGAACAGATCAAGGATAAATTGGGCAATTTGGCGGGCCAGCCGGGCATGTCTGTGGAAGCAGTCAAAAAACAGTGGGCAAAGGATTTGAAGAATATGGGCTTGCGCGAAGATGAGATCAAACCCACGCTTCAATGGCTGGAAGATTTCCTTTCGAGTTATTCCACGCTCACAAGCATGTATCAGTCCACACGGCAGGACAGGACGGACGAATTATCGGCGCTGACTAAAAAAATGTCCGCCGAGAAAGAGCGAATGGCTCGCCGGGTGGTGAATAAGATCATCAACGCCGAACTTAAAAGGCTTATTGACTTTGAAAAGAACGGTTTTATACCCGTTGGCGACGGAAAATTCACCAAGTATGTTTCAAAGCAAAATGTGCTTTGCGTGGGAGAGACGATTGACCAGAAGAACACGGGGGCGACCCAAACCGTCATCCGGGAAGATCTGACCGAAATATTGGATGGTATCACATTAGAAGACATCTTGAGCATACGGATGCGGACCGCGTATGAACCGCGCTGGATGATCGGTTTGCCGAAAGACCAGATCCCCGGGATCGAAGTTTTGAAGCCTATGATTGAAAGCAATCACCGGTTTATCAAAGAGATCATCCGGGATCTCTACGGGTTTGAGATCGCGGTTGACTACGGCGGAAGCCTGAACAAGGATAACGTTGAGATACTGCTCCTGGAGCCGGTGAACGGAGGATTGATCGGAGGAGCGGGTAAGACTGATACGGGTATCAGTCCGGTTCT
>JAQTZX010000070.1 GCA_028687525.1 Candidatus Omnitrophota bacterium | reverse complement strand
CTCCGCCGCCAGTTCCAGGCGCTGATCCTTGTTCTGCGGGATACCCTTGGCGTTCATGGTCAAACCGATGAGCCCGGCATTATATTTTTTTGCCAGCGGGACAAGGGCCGTTAATTTATCCGCATCTGCGGTGGTAGAATTAATGATCACCTTACCCTTGACTTCTTCCAGCCCCGATTGAATAACCTGCGGTTTGCTTGAATCCAGGACCAGCGGTATATCGCTGACTTCCCGGATAGCCCTAACCAGCCACTTGATATCCTGCGCCGGATCGCGGGAAACCGGGCCGCAGTTCACATCCAATGCGTGCGCCCCGCTGTGAACCTGCTTCAAAGCACATGCCTGAACCGGCCCCTTATCCTTGGCCTTTATGGCCTTGCCGATATCCGCGTACATCCCGTTAATGAGTTCACCTATAATAAACATATCGTTCTCCAAAATCCTACGGGGTGTTCCCCCTCATCAATTCGTCGATATATCCCCGCACCTTCTCAACCGCCTTCGGGTGGCGCATAACCAGGATATCCGCTCCTGCCTGCAGTAATGCCGCGGCAGTCATAGCCTCCCAGATGATTCCCCGTTCCGTTTCAGGCCCCCAGGAAGGAAATTCCACAGCCGAAACCCTGGCTTCCTTGGCCTTCCAGGTTTCCTGTCCCACGAAACAGATGAACGGCGAAGCCATCATCTTATCCCCGGATAAAGCGGCCAGCCGGGCGCGTTCCATGATCGAATACGCGTATTCCAGGCCGTACCCCATCGCACCGATGGTCGGGTTCATGACAATACGTTCCACCGGCAGCCCCATATCTGAAATAAGGATATTCAACTGTTTGGCGATATTTATATCAATGGGCGATTCGGCGATTATACTATGCCCGTCGGCGGAAACCGCGGCGGCCAGAGTCTTATAGTTATCCTGCACGGCATCACCGAACAAACAACGTTCTCCTTTGGCGGCTTCGCAGCAGGCCGGAATGACCTGGTTATCCTTGGCATCATCGCCGCATCCGGTTATGACCAAAGGGACAGAAACCTTCTTTAACAACCGGGAGATGAATTTAGCTTCGGCGTCCGCAGACCGGTTCCCGAAATCCGGATGCGCACCCTGCAATTTCACGCACAAAAGCTCGGCCTTATATTCATTGATGCATTTATCCGCCCAGGCCAGGGGATCATTATAAACGCCGGACAGGGATTTATTAAGTTCATCGGGCCAGTCGGCCGGGGCGGTATCCCATATTTCAAAAGCGATGACCGGCTTATGCGGAAAAACGCCCTCGTGGAATAAAAACGGCAGAGATGCTTCTCCCCCCGTTTTGACCACGTTTGAACGGGTTCCCCCCCGGCTTTTATCGGCACCGATGACCGTTTCGTTCACTTTCCCCGGCCATTTTTCCTGCAGCATCCCGATTGCCATATTCACGCTCCTCCTATTATAATGCCGAATCACAAAACACGGCAGTCTTGCCCGTGCCGCCTTTTTCCGCCACCGCGATCACGCCGCTCATAGGGCTCCCCGGAACCGGTTCAGATCTGTATGCGGGAAAAACAACGCCGCCATATATTCATCCATGTACGCCGGTTCTACGGAAAGCTCAAAATACGTGATCTTCCCGGCGATCTCACCGCTTTTACGGAACGCTTCTTCCGACAGGAGCACGGAACGGCTTCCCGACAAAGAGCTGTTGCCCACAAAAATGAATTTCTCCCGGTCTATATCCGGCAAAAGCCCAAGGATAACGGCATTGTCCGTATCCAGGCAGGTGCCGAAACCGCCGGCAATAAAAAACTTTTTCACATCCTTAAAATCCATATCGCAATGCTTCAGGAGAATATGTGCCGCCGCGTGAATAGCGGCTTTCGCGCGCTTGATATTCTCGATATCGGATTCGGTTATCACAATATCGGAATCTGCGTCCGCTTCTTCCCTGTATGACAAAACGTACTCCCTGCCGTATTGCCCTTCGCGCACCCGTTCATCGGCCCCGTCTTTTATCCTGCCGGCTTTATCCAGTATGCCGGCCTTGAGCATTGCCGCGATACTATCGATATATCCGGAACCGCAGATACCGCGCGGTTTGCAGCCGCCGATGGTCTCGTATACCGGCGGTGATTCCCGGTTCAAACGCACTTTCTGGATCGCACCCTTGCTTGAACGCATGCCGCAGGTCACTCCCGAGCCTTCGAAAGCCGGGCCGGCTGAAGCGGAAGCGGCGATCAGAAAATCCCTGTTACCAGCCACGATCTCCCCGTTGGTCCCGATATCTACCAGCACGCATACATCTTTTTCCCGGTCCAGGCCGCAGGATAAAACCCCCGCGGTCACATCCCCCCCGACATAACCGGCTACGCCGGGAACACAATACAGAAGGCCGCGCGGATTTATTTTTATCCCGCTTTCAGAAGCGCGGATCACCGGCACCGTGTTTGCCGTCGGCACATAAGGCTCTCTGCGTATATAGGCAGGGTCGATACGCAGCAAAAGATGGATCATGACGGTATTACCCGCGCAGGTAACGCCGGAGGCGTCGTTCAAATCCACACCGTGTTCCACAGCCAGGTCATGAATGATCTGATTCATGGTATCGATGACCGCGTGGTGCAATTTTTCCAATCCCTCCGCCTGCTGGGCATAAATGATACGGGTAATTACGTCGCTGCCGAAACTGGCCTGTCTATTGTAAACGGCTTTTGTACCCAATATCTTTTTATTATTCAAATCCACCAGCTGGCCGGAAATAGTGGTTGTTCCGATATCAAAGGCAAAACCGAAATTTTTATTTTCCGTATTCCCGGGTTCTATCGCCACGATCTCCCGTGATCCCTCTCTCCAGTTCACGGTCACCGTCACCCTCCAATCCGCGGCACGCAATAACTCCCCCAGCCTGCGGATATTGCTCAACCCGGTCAATAACGGCACGCTTGCCTGTCCGGGGCGGCTGACCGCGCGGTACAAACGTTCCAGATCGCTTACCCTGTCCTGATGCGTCGGTTGAGGCAGTGCAACGGATATTTTTTCGACCAGAGGGACACCGGAAAAAATTCCGTCCACCAGGCCCGGCACCGGGATATCCACTTCCTCGGCCTGCGCGTACTTACCCTTCAGGCGCAATTCCACATCCTGCGGAGAAAGGCTTTCCAGTTCCAACCTCGATTCCGCAGGCACCTCGATTTCAACATCACTGTGAATAGAGGTCGAACAAGCAAGGTACACTCCCCTGCTTCTTTCCTCCGCGCTGATCCTGCCGTTAGGCTGGGTCACCACCCGTCCTTTTTTCAGGATAATCCTGCACCTGCCGCACACGCCGTCCCCGCCGCAGGCGGAATTCAGGGAAACTCCCGCGGAAAGAGCGGCTGACAAAATAGTGGTATCATCGGGAACTTCCACGCTCTTGTTATCGGGAAAAAAGGTTACTTTAAATTCAACCATTGTATCGGGTTCATGAATTTACAAACTCCGGTTTATTATATAAATTCTTAAGAAATGACGGGATCCCCGACGCTTCTTTCGGGCCAACCGTTATTTTCCAGCCTGATGCATCCTCCAACTCCCCGCTAATCACCGCCACATATCCGGGTATGATCAAATTACGGTGCGCGACCATGTTTTCCAGGCCCGATTTTTTCATGGAAGCGCTGATCTGCGCGGGAGTGAACTTTTCCGCGGCCCAGGCGGTCAGGACCGACATCCCTTCCGTATCCACGCTTAAAATATAAGCCGGAACCTTGCTGGCCTCCACTTCGCTCAAAACGGTATAATACGAAAGTGAAAAGTTGGTAGTAACCAGCGCCGGGGAAGAATCGGTAACCGCCCCGACCGGATAAATCTTCGGTTCTATCTGCAAAGGTTTCTGGGGATCGGAATATATATTCTGCCGTAAAGTCAAAAGCGAGAGCGCCTGCCAGATCTCGGTTCCCTTTAAAAGGACAATACCGCCGTATTTCAGGATATAGGTGGCAGCTTCCATACATTCCTCAAAACGGTCGGTTTTATCTATCACGGCCAGCGCCGGGTACCCCAAACTGCGTGCCGATTTCTTCAGGGCGAGCCGTCGTATCTGTGTCATATCCCAAATCTTCTCAACCAAAGGCTTCATCCCCGTGTCCAGCACAATTTCGGTTATCCCCTGCTTGTCCAATTCTGCGGTCAAAACGGAAAGCCCATCCAGAGTAACGGACGCGGCAACCACAGGCACCCGGTACCTTTTAACCGTTTCCACCAGGGAAGAAACGTTCTCCGCAGTCAGACGGTACACCAGAGGTTTCCTGCCCTTTGTCAATTCAAGGGCATCCTGCAGAGCTTCTTTATCCCCGGTCATAAGCACCAACCCGCAGGCAGTGTTCCCGGAAACCATCTTGACCACATCACAAAATCTTTTTTTATCGGAATTCTGCCGGATTGCTATCAGATCCACGGAAAGCTTCTGGCCGACGCGTTCGAAGGTAAGTTCATGGATGCGCCGGAGCGTTTTCTTTATCTCCGGATCAGCCATGCCGTCATCAATGATAAACCCGATCCCGCAGGGATTGCGGAATTTTTCCTCGTGGCGGAACATCACCGTCTCATTACCGATATCAAGTTTTCTCTCACCGCTGCCGATGGAAACCAGGCGTACAGGCGGCCGGCCGGCCGACTCCAAAGCCGCTTTGGCCTCTTCGGTAACATACGGACATTTATCGACCGCAGCCGCTTTCTTGGCCAACTGCATGGCAAACGCCAGGCAAGTGGGAAAGCCGCATTCGCGGCAATTGGTCTTCGGCAGTAATTTGTAGATATCAAGTCCGGAAAGCGCCATGGTTTCGTCTCCCTTTGTTAAATGAAATTTTCAGCCATTGTATCAGAACCGCTCAAAACTGTCAATGCGCGGCCGGCTTCGGGAACGACTTCGCCGCGCGTACAAACTTCCGGATCTTATCATGGTCTTTTCTTCCGGGGGATATCTCCAGCAAACTGCTGGCATCCACCCATTCCGGGCGCACGCGCCTGACCGCCTGCAATACATTGTTCTCATTGAGGCCGCCCGATAAAAAAACCGGTGTCTTGATGCCGTGCAGATGATCCATCATTCTCCAATCGAACTTCCTGCCGGTGCCTCCGGACCGGCCCCCGGAATATGTGTCAAACAAAAAGGCGAAAACATCATACCCTGAAATACTTTTTAAATCTATCGAATCTTTAACCCTGAAAACCTTGATCACCCGGTAACCGGGAAACCTCCGGCAGAATTCAGGAGACTCATTCCCGTGAAATTGCAGCATATCCAGGCCGCATAAACCCGCTATCCTTTTTACGCTCTTTTCCCGGGCGTTAACGAATACCCCGGATTTCAAAACCTTCGTCGGCAGGCGTTTTATGATCTTCCGCGCCTCCGGCGGAGGAATATACCGCGGACTCCGTTTGAAAAATATAAAACCAAGCGCATCGCATCCTGCGGCTATCGATGCTTTCGCGTCCTCCAAATTGGTGATACCGCATATCTTGACTTTAATCCGGCTCATACACACCCCGCACTTATCCCGCCCAAACCTTTACACTTACACACTTTGCACTAAACTACCAGCTCATTATCTCCCGGACTTTCGCCTTGATATCCGGCGAGCTCATGAATGCCTGGCCGATCAGAACGCTGCATGCGCCTAATATCTTAAGGAATAAAATATCCTGGGCGGTACGTATCCCGCTTTCCACCACCACGTTTTTTCCTTTAGGGATCAACGGAAAAAGCCGCTCGGTAGTCCTAAAATCAACCGCAAGACTGTGCAGATCCCGGTTATTGATGCCGATGAGCACCGGCCCCTTAAGACCGATCACTTTTTTCAATTCTTTTTCGGTATGCACCTCGACCAGACAATCAAGGCCCAGCTCTTCGGCGATACGTATCAGTTCGACAAGTTTATCTTTAGAAAGAAGATCGGCGATAAGCAGTATGGCGTCCGCCTGAAAATACCTGGCTTCATACACCTGATACGGCTCCACGATAAAATCTTTTCTTAGAACCGGCAGAGTCACCGCTTTTTTGACCGCGGGAATGAACGATAGGCTACCCTGGAAAAAATCTTCCTCGGTTAGAACGGAAAGCGCGGAGGCACCGGCTTCCCGATATGTCCCGGCGATGACGACCGGGTCGAAATCCTCGCGGATGACTCCCTGTGAAGGAGAAGCCTTCTTTATCTCGGCGATCAAGGTCAACGATTTCGATTTGACCACGGATTCGATAAAACGGCAGGCAGGCGGCATATCCTTGATCCGCGCCTGCAGTTCCGCCTCGGGCAATTGCTCTTTCGCCCGCATGACCCGTTCTTTCTTCTTATTGATGATCTCCTTTAAAACATCACGCGCCATGAATAACCCTTTTATCTCTCATTTGCTCGAATACTTTTTCAGCAATTTAAATTTTTCCAAAGCTTTGCCTGAATCAATGGCTTGCGCGGCAAGAGCGATGCCTTCTTTGATCGATCCGGTCCTGTCCGCGGCATACAGGGCGCAGGCGGCGTTCAAAACAACGATATCCCGTTGAGGCCCGGATTTTCCTTTTAACAACTCCAGAAGAATACCGGCATTTTCCTGCGCGGTGCCGCCGGCAAGATCTTCCAACCCAACCCTTTTAAACCCGTAGTCCTCCGGCTGTAACTCAAAATTTCTAAACTCACCCCGGCATAACTCGCATATTATTGTTCCGGATGTGGTACTGACTTCATCCATCCCGTCCTGCCCGTGCACCAGGAGCGCATGCACCGTCCCCAGATTGGCGAGCACCCGCGCCAGGGTCCCCGTAAGGGCGCCGTCATAAACACCCAGCAGTTGATGCGCTGCCCCGGCCGGATTGGTCAAAGGCCCGAGTATATTAAACATGGTGCGCCTGCCTATGGCTTTTCTGGCCGGCATCACGTGTTTCATGGCCGGATGCATGTTCTGCGCGAAAAGAAAACAAATCCCGATATCATTCAGGCAGGACTCTATCTGTTCCTTAGTCAAATGGATATTAATCCCCAGC
>JAQTZX010000069.1 GCA_028687525.1 Candidatus Omnitrophota bacterium | reverse complement strand
TCAAGTTTCTTGAGGAAGAGGGGATCGGCAGGCCTTCCACCTACGCCCCTATTATCCATACTCTGGTCATGAGGGATTACGTGCGCAGGAACAAAGGATATTTTTATCCCACAGAACTGGGGGAGAAAGTATGCGACCTGCTGGTGGCTTATTTCCCGAAAGTCATGGACGTTAAATTCACCGCTCAACTGGAAGAGAAGCTCGACGGCATAGAAGAAGGCAGTACCGACCGGGTTAAAGTCCTGAATGAATTCTACGGGCCTTTTAAGTCCGGGGTTGAGTTTGCCCAGAATAATATTCAGAAAGAAGTGATTCAGACCGACCAGGTCTGTGATAAATGCGGTAAACCCATGGTCATTAAATGGGGAAGAAAGGGCAAGTTCTTGAGTTGTTCGGCGTTCCCCGAGTGCAAGAATTCCAAATCCATAACCTCGGGAGTGAAATGTCCGTCTCCCGGATGCACAGGGGAGCTTATCCAGCGCCGTTCCAAGCGGGGCGTTTTTTACGGGTGTTCTAATTATCCGGCCTGTACTTTTATCGCGAAAACGCTGCCTGAAGAAAAAGAATAATGATAGACCGGTATATCGAAAAATTCATTCGTTACCTGGAGATCGAAAAGAATTATTCCGGCCATACCGTCCTGAATTATAAGATCGACTTAATTGATTTCAAGGCTTTTTTAGGCGAAGCCGATATTGCCGGGGTGGATTACCTGGTTTTGAGGAAATACCTGGCGGCGCTTAAAGAGAAGAAACTCGGTTCACGCTCGGTCGCCCGTCACTTATCGGTTCTGCGTTCTTTTTTCAGGTTCCTGAACCGTGAAGGATTCCTGAAAAATAATCCTATCTTGAGTATCTCCAGCCCGAAATTAGAAAAGCATCTGCCTTCGTTCATGACCGAAGAAGAGATCACCGGTGTTCTTGCGGCGGTGTCCGTTGATAATGAACTCGGCCTGCGCAACCGGGCGATCCTGGAAATATTCTATTCCACGGGCATGCGCATAAGTGAATTAGCGGGGCTACGGATTTCGGATATTGATATTATCGGCGGGGTGGTTAAAGTATTCGGCAAGGGCAGGAAGGAACGGATTGTGCCGGTGGGGGAAATCGCGCTGTCCGCCCTGCGTTCATATCTTGAGAAACGGAAAAAAAGGCCGTCGGATATCCTGTTTTTGAACAAGAACGGGGGCAGGATAACGGTGCGGGGCATACGCAACGCGGTAAAAAAATACCTTTCCGCGGCGGGAATAAAACAGGGGGTTTCGGCACATACGTTCAGGCATTCATTCGCCACCCACCTCCTGAACCGGGGCGCGGACCTGCGCAGTGTACAGGAACTTCTGGGGCACGCGAACCTGTCCACCACGCAGGTATATACGCATTTAACCACCGACAGGCTCAAGAGCGTGTATGATAAGGCGCATCCGAGGGCGTAGAAGCAAGGAAGGTTAATGTAAGGTTAAAGAAAGTTAATGTGCGGTAATGGAGGTTGAAGGTGTTATGTTTATTTTATATGATTTAATTTTCATAGTCTTCGCGGTATGTTACCTGCCGGTTTTTCTTTTAAAGCGGAAGTTTCATCCGGGGTTCGTGAGCAGGTTTGGATATTTGCCTCCGGAACTGCGGTTTAATAAGCCTATTTGGATACACGCAGTAAGCGTCGGTGAAATGATGGCGGTGAAACCGTTTATAGCCTGTGTTCGAAAAGTTTTCCCGGATAAACAATTGGTTATTTCGACGGTTACCGCCACCGGTAATTCTATTGCCGTGAAGACGGCTCTCCCGGGAGATATCGTGCTCTATCTGCCTCTGGATTTGAGCTGTGCGGTTAAAAAATATGTGGAGAGGATCGCCCCGGAGATTTTTATTGCCGCTGAGACCGAACTGTGGCCGAATTTGATCACCTGCCTGTCCCGGAAGAATATCCCTTTTGTGGTCATAAACGGCAGGATATCGGACGCATCTTTCCAGGGGTACCGGAGGGTTTCTTTTCTTCTGCGCGGGATATTGAATAAGGTAAGTTTGTATTGTGTGCAGACTATCAGTGACCGGCAGAAACTTTTGAAACTGGGGCTTCCGGAAGACAGGATACGGGTAGCAGGGAATATAAAATTCGACATTTCCGTACAGCGGGCAGGCGGGCTTTCAGACTGCCGGGTAAGGCTTGGCCTTTCCTCCGGGCACAAACTTCTTATCGCGGGAAGCACCCATCTCGGAGAGGAGCAGATGCTTCTTCGTGCCTGCCGGTCCTTGCAGGGGGATTTCCCGGACTTGCGGTTGCTTCTGGCTCCCCGCCATCCCGAGAGGGCAAAAGAAGTCGAAAGAACTACGGCTCAACAGGGGTTCCACCCGGTGTTTGTTTCCCGCGTTGCCGGTTCTTCGTATGCCGTGCATCAGTCGGCGAATACTGTTTTTATACTGGATACCGTTGGTGAATTGTCTTCTTGTTACGCTGGAGGGGATATCGCGTTTGTGGGCGGAAGCCTGATCCGGAAAGGCGGCCATAATATCCTTGAACCGGCGGCATTCGGCAAACCGGTCATATTCGGGCCGTATATGTTCAATTTCCGCGATATCGCCGAATTGTTCCTGCAGCATAAAGCGGCATTGCTGGCCCGGGATGAAGAAGAACTGGAGGAAAAGATACGGTTTTTATTGGAGTCCCCCCCGCGCATGGCGGCATTGGGGGAGGAAGGTAAAAAACTGATTGCCTTGAATCAGGGGGCAACACTGAAGAGTTTCGAGTATATAAAAAGCTTCATTGAAAAAAACAGGTGAGTTTTTCTGTTTTTGAATAGCAATTTATTGAAGGATAGGTTATAATTTTAGTGAGAGAAAAAGTGACAGTCTCGCAGGGGTCGTCATTTTTGTTTTCTTCCCGTCCTTTTAGCGTCGAAGGTGTAAAATAAGGAGATTTTTCATGCTTGAGATCAACTTTAAACGATACCAGTCAGTGGCGATTCTTGACCTGAACGGGTCTATCGACATAGACTCTTCGAATTTCATAGAGACGGTCGGATGGTGCCTGGAGAACGGGTTTCTGGATATCCTCTGTAATTTCGCGAATGTCAATATGGTGGATTATGCCGGTTTGTCGGTGTTGACCATTGCCTATAAGAATGTGCTTAACCATAAAGGCAGGCTGAAGCTGACGAATGTCTCGGCCCATATCAAAAAGACGTTTTCCCTGGTCTGTTTGGATAAGGTGTTCGAGATGTTCGATGATGACGAATTTGCTTTGCGTAGTTTCGAAGAAGACCGTATTATATGCGAGATCAAGAAAAAACAGCTGCGCAGAAGATTCAAGCGCCTTCCGCTGGATATCGATATACACTTCAGGTCGAAAGCGCATGAGAAAAATTTTAACAGCGGAAAGATCTTGAACTTGAGCGCGGTAGGGATGCTTGTTTTCGCGGAAAGGACGTATCCGCTCGGAGAGATACTGGAATTGGAACTTTCCCTGTATCCTCATCCGGGCCGTATGGAAGTGAATGGCAAGGTGGTCTGGCTGGTGCAGAAGGATATCCAGCCCCAGATATATCCCGCGATGGGGATTGAGTTTTACCGTCTCGACAGCGATACCCAGAAACACATCGTTAATTTCGTGGACAGGAATCTTCCTTTGAACAGCGCGAGTGAATGTTAGGTTGAGTTAACAGATAAAAAAGGGAACGGTTCAAAAAAAGGGGACGGTTCTATTTTTTTTGGGAAAAAATAGAACCGTCCCCTTTTTTTGGGCCCCCTTTTTTACGGGTCAGTTTTTTTATATGTTCTATCACTTCCCGGGTAGTTCTTTCCGGGGTTGATGCTCCCGCTGTAATACCCGCGCTTTTCGCCCTCCTGAAATAATCCGGTTTTAACTCTGATTTTGATTGTATCCAGTAGCTTCTTTTATTAAGTGTTTTGGAGATTTCGAATAGCCGGCGGGTGTTGGCGCTGGCTTTGGAACCGATGATGATCATGACGTCGTTTTTTACGGGCATTGTTTTTATTTCTTCCTGTTTTGCCTTCGTCGGCCTGCATATGGTATTGAAAAAACGCAGGTTTTTAACCTGTTTTTTGATTGCGCGGAGTATGGCGGATACTTTTTCCCGGTTTTGCGTTGATTGTACCACTACGCAGGCTTTTTTTATCCGGGAAAGGGCGTGCACCGGGATCCTGCCGCGGGGGCCGATCACTACGGATTTTGTTTTGAGCTGTCCTTTGATACCACGTACTTCGTCGTGATAGGCATCCCCGATGATAATGACGGTATACCCCTTTTTTTCCATTTCCCGGGCGATCGTATGTATCTCTTTGACCATGGGGCAGGTGGCATCTACGATTGTGTACCCGAGCCTCCGGGCTTTTTTGACGGTATTGAGTCTTTCTCCGTGCGCGCGGATGAGCAATATCCTTTTCCCCGTGCCGGCCCCGGTTTTTTTGATCTTTTGTATGCCTTTTCCCTCGATCTGGCTCACGACGTCTTCATTGTGTACTATATCGCCGAGCATGTATATTTTTCCCCCGCTGCCGGCGGTTTCCAGGGCGATGCGGACTGCCCGTTTTACGCCGAAACAGAATCCGGCGGATTTCGCCACGTTTATTTTCATGGTTCAGGCTCCTTTCAGGATCGCGGGCAGACCGGTTATTTTCCGGATGAGAGGGACATGCGCGCGGATAGCGAATACGTCATACCCGTTGTTCTCGATCTGCCGCAGTATCCCGGAGTAGGTTTCTTTCATTGCCGAAACGCACAGGCGTATCCGCGGGCAGTTGAGCGTTTTTATCCCCGCGGTTGAAGCGTCAAAATATTCGCGCGCGCGCCCTATTTGAAAACGCATGAAGGCTTTGAATTTTTCGTCAACCATACCGCGGCGCAGAGAGTTTTCCGTAACCGCGAATTTTCGCATTTCATCTTGCGGAAGATATATCCTGTTCCGTTGAAGGTCTTCTTGTATGTCCCGGAGTATATTGGTCAACTGCATTGCGATGCCGAGATCTACCGCCTGTTTTTCTCCGGAAAGGATGCCGGGATTCAGGATTTTCAGCATGATCAATCCCGCCACTCCCGCTACTTTATAACAGTATCCGGAGAGTTCTTCGAAGTTGTTATAGCGGGATTTTACCCTGTCCATGCGCATGCCTTCCAGGAATTCGGAGAAATATTTCTCGGGTATCGCGTAGTCCTCCATGGTTTTCCGGCAGGCAAGCAGGAGGCAGTCCCGCAGGGTATCCCGGCGGTACAGGGATTTGATCTTGTTTTGTATTTCTTCAAGTGCCTGCGGAGCCATGTTTTGCTGTTCGTTGTCTACCGCTTCGTCGCTCATGCGTAAAAGCGTGTAAACGCAGTATGAAGCCCGCCGCGCCCGGAGCGGAAGAAAAAAAGAAGCGAAATAGAATGTTTTGGCGTAGTGCCGGGTGATGGCTTGGGCGATGCGGCAGCCGTTGCGGATATGGTTTTCGTCGAGGCGTCCCATGAGTATTATTCTACATATTGGAGAATGGAAAGCAAGGAAAACCTGACAATCCGGGTAACCGGTTGGTGAATGAAAAATGGGGGACGAAAAAAGGGGACGGTTCGAAAAAAAGGGGACGGTTCTATTTTTTTACTTGCAGTCGAGAACAAAAAATAGAACCGTCCCCTTTTTTTAGAACCGTCCCCTTTTTTTACAGCACGAGGATATCTTTGGAATATCCGAGTATGAGATTTTTATAGACGGGTTTTATGGGCAGAGGTTCTATAAGGCCGAGTGCTTTTTGTATAAGCGATCCGACTTCGGTTTTCGCATGGTCCAGCGCTCCGGAGGAGGCAACGATTTTCCTTATCCGTGCCAGGTCCGTGAGGGTGATGTTCTTTTTCCGGAAAATTTCTTTGATGGTTTTTCTGTCCCCGGCGGAGGAATGGGTATACGCATACCAGATCAGTATCGTCTTTTTAGCTTCCTGCAGGTCGGTCAGCGTGGACTTGCCGATCTCTTGTTCGTTGCCGAACATGCCGAGTATGTCGTCTTTGATCTGGAACGCCCTGCCGAGGAATATCCCGTACCGGAATAATTTTTCCACGGTTTTTTCTTTGATCCCGGCTAAGGATGCGCCTGCGGCAAGCGGGGCGGCAAAGGTGTAATAGGCGGTTTTAAAATCGTAGATACGGTAGATATCTTCTTTGTTTAGTGAATCCAGGGGTTTTAAAGCGGACAGGAGTTCGATGAATTCGCCGTTCCCGGTATAAATGGCGGCATCCATTATTTTTTTGAGCGCCGCTTCTTTATGCAGCGGATTTTCTTTGATCGAGAGAAAAGCTTTAAGCCCCATGGCGTACATGATATCTCCGACCACGATGGCCAGATCCTGGCCGTTGAATTTGACGGCGGGGTATGATTCCAGGTATCGGTTGAGCGTGATATGCATGGACGGTTTGCCCCTGCGCAGGCCGGATTTGTCTATGATATCGTCATGCACCAGCATGAAATCATGCAGGAGTTCAAGCGCGAGCGCTCCGCGATAGAGGAACGGAGCGGGTTTTTCGGCAAAGCTCATGTAGCCGATCACGAATAAGGTGGGGCGCAGGCGTTTTCCGCTGCTGCGCACGAAATCCCCGATGCTTTTGAAGAGAAGGGGGGATATCCCGCGTAAATCGTAGGTTTTGTCCAGATAGCGAAGGAAACTTCCCAGTTCTTTTTCCAGTGTATTTCTTATTTTATTTACCATGGCTTTATGTTAACATATATGAATCGTCAAGGCAATAAAATAGTCGAAGGATACATCATGAATTTATCTGTTTTGATCAGGGCTTTGAGGCTTCCGTTTTTGAGTGCGAGCGTTTTGCCGTTCATTGCGGGGTCTTTATTCGCGCGCGGGCATAGTAATCCCGCGGGGTTCCTGCTGGGATTCGTTGCGGTAAGTGCTACCCATTTGAGCGCCAACCTGATCAACGATTACGCCGATTCCAAAAGCGGCGCGGATTGGAAGGACAGGAATTATTACGCTTTTTTCGGCGGTTCGAAACTTATCCAGGAAGGGGTCCTGGATGAGGGG
>JAQTZX010000068.1 GCA_028687525.1 Candidatus Omnitrophota bacterium | reverse complement strand
GCCTACCCCTGATTTTATAATCCGGGCGTTATATAAAGCCGCGCAGGATCCGGCCACGCACCGGTACGCTCTTGACCAGGGCATGCCGGTACTGCGCGAGTCGATCGCGGAGTGGTACCGGCGGCGTTTTAATGTTTCTCTTGATCCGGGAAGCGAGATCATTCCGTTGATAGGTTCCAAAGAAGGGATTGCTCATTTCCCGCTGGCCTTTCTTAATACGGGCGATTATTCGCTTGTTCCCGATCCTTGTTATCCTCCCTATAAAGGAGGGACTATTTTCGCGGGGGGAAAACCCTATCTTATGCCTTTGTTGGAAAAGAACGGTTTTCTTCCCGATCTTAAAAAGATCCCCGCATCTGTTTTGAAAAAAGCGCGGGTTATCTATATTAACTATCCTAATAATCCTACCGGAGCGGCGGCAAACGCGGATTTCTACAAAGCAGTGGTTAAATTCGCGCTTCAGAACAAATTGATCGTGGTGTCCGACCTGGCCTATTCGGAGATGGCTTATGACGGTTATAAGCCGGCAAGTTTTCTGGAAGTCGAAGGAGCCTCGGAGGTGGCTGTAGAATTTCATTCTCTTTCCAAAACGTGCAATATGACCGGATGGCGCGTAGGCTGGGCCTGCGGCAATAAGAATCTGGTGGGGGCATTGGCCAAGGTGAAATCAAATATCGATTCCGGCATTTTCTCCGCTGTTCAGTTGGCGGGCGTGGCGGCTATCAAAGGCCAGGATGAGCATATCCGGAAAATGTGCGCGATGTACCAAAAGCGGCGGGACTGCCTGGTGGACGGGCTGAACGCCCTGGGATGGAATATCAGGAAACCGCCGGCCACTTTTTATGTCTGGTCGAAGATCCCCGGGAAAGAGAACTCCATGGATTTCGCCGGTAAACTTCTTGAAAAGGCGGATATCGTGGCTACTCCGGGCGTGGGTTTCGGCAAATACGGCGAAGGATATATACGCTTTGCGGTCACCGTCGACGTGAAAAAGATACAGGAAGCGGTTGACCGGCTTAAAAGAGCCGGTATATAATCCGGTAATCCAGTTACAGGAAATAGATCATGGTGACTTGTTATATCGGTATCGGTTCTAATCTGGGCGAGCGTAGGTTTAACCTGCAGATGGCGATAAAGGAATTGAAAAAGATGTTCGCCACCAGGGTGACCGGGATTTCCAGCTTGATTGAGACCGCTCCGGTCGGCGGGCCTGCCGGGCAGGGGATGTATTTGAACGGGGTCGTTGAGATAGAGACGGAAATGTCTCCGTATCAGCTTTTAAAGGAACTGCAAAGGATTGAGTCTTTCCTGGGGCGCGTGCGTACTGTCCAGGATGCCCCCCGGGTCATTGATCTGGATATTCTTTTATACGGGGATTATTGTATTAATGAAGAAGCGTTGTGTATTCCCCATCCGCGTATGTTTGAACGGGATTTCGTGCTCGTGCCTTTGAAGGAGATCGCCCCCCGGGTACTGGAAAAATTATTAAAAGAGCGTCCGGTGGAAATAAAAAAAGTAAAAACACCGGTTAAAATCCGGAAAAAAGCGAAGAAGAAAGAGAAGAAACAGCGGCCGCAGTTGAAAAAAAGAGGCAAGAAGAAATAAGCATGAAAATAGTCAAACGTCCTGATATCATGCAGCGCATAGCCGGAAGGCTCAAGAGGCGGGGAAAGTCCATCGGCTTTGTTCCCACGATGGGCGCCCTGCATGAAGGGCATTTGAGCCTCATCCGCCGCGCGCGGCGCGCGAACGATATCCTGGTCGTCAGCATATTCGTCAACCCCCTGCAATTCGGCCCTTCTGAAGACCTTAAACGTTATCCCCGTCCCTTTGAAAAAGACAAAAAATTATGCCGGAAAGAAGGCGTTGATTTTATTTTTTATCCCGGCGCGGAGTCCCTGTATCCGCGTGATTTCAAGACGCGGATTGCAGTGAATGATCTGGAGGATGTCTTGTGCGGAAAGAGCCGCCCCGGACATTTCCGGGGAGTGGCGACGGTCGTGGCTAAATTATTCAATATCGTTCAGCCTGATACCGCCTATTTCGGACAGAAAGACGCCCAGCAGGCGGTAATCATCAGGCGCATGGCCAGGGATTTGAACATGCCGCTTAATATCGCGGTCATGCCGGTTGTCCGCGAAAAGGACGGTCTGGCGATGAGTTCGCGCAATGTGTATCTGGACGCCGATGAAAGAAGAGATGCCGCGGTATTGCCGCAGGCGCTAAAGCTCGCGGAAGGACTGGTTAAAAAGAATGTGCGGGACAGCGCGAAGATTGTTTCGAAAATGAAGGAACTCATCCAGCAGCGCAAAACCGCGTCCGTGGATTATATCAGTGTGGTTGATCCGGATGGACTTTTGCCTGTGCGCAGGATAAACCCCTGTTCCCGGGCGTTGATAGCCCTGGCCGTGCGCATAGGAAGGACGAGGCTGATCGATAATATTATGGTCGGTAACAAGGGGCGATAAACTGTTAATTAAATTTTTCATTTGGACTTGAAGTGATGGTTAAAATGCTAAAAATCGGGATTGTGGGATGCGGGGCGATCGGCGGGTCTCTGGCGAAGATCATAAAGAGGGATTTCGCGGGAAGGGCGTTTGTCGCGGCCGTATATGATATCGCGGATGGAAAGGCGGCGGATTTGTCAAAAAGGTTGTGCGGTTCAGGGCGTTTGGCGGCCGGGACTTTGAAACAATTGATCGCCCGTTCGGATCTGGTTATCGAGGCCGCTTCTGCCGCGCATTCCCGGGAGATTGCCCGGCAGGCCCTTGGAGCGCGGAAAGATATCATGATCATGAGTGTGGGAGGAATAGTTTCGCACGCGGCGGAACTGCGCAGGCTTGCTCAAAAGAACGGAAGCCGCGTGTTCATACCCAGCGGCGCGATCGCCGGCATAGACGGGTTAAAAGCTTCCGGAGGGGTAACCGTAAAGAAAGTCATTCTTACCACGCGCAAGCATCCGCGTTCATTTGCCGGAGTCCGGTATATTCAGGATAAGAAGATCGATCTGGAAGCGGTTACCAAAGACACGGTTTTGTTCTCCGGAAGCGCGAAGGATGCTACCGTTTTGTTTCCTCAGAATATAAACGTGGCCGCCGTGTTGAGCCTTGCCGGGATCGGCGCCGCGAAAACCGAAGTCAGGATCATCGCATCGCCTGATACCCGGAACAATATCCATGAAATCGAGATCGAATCCAGCGCAGGGAAAATATTCACCCGTACCGAAAATGTTTTACATCCCGAGAACCCCAAGACGAGCTACCTGGCCGTGTTGTCGGCGGCCGCGGCTCTGCGGCAGATCATAGAGCCGGTGAGAGTCGGGACGTAATGCATATACGAACGTTTAAAAA
This sequence comes from Candidatus Omnitrophota bacterium, assembly GCA_028687525.1. GTDB lineage: Bacteria > Omnitrophota > Gorgyraeia > Gygaellales > Profunditerraquicolaceae > JAQTZX01. The sequence goes on along the minus strand of JAQTZX010000068.1, from coordinate 3,681 downwards.
GAAAGGAGGTGAATACACATAATGGCTGAAAAACTGGTGAAACTGGGTATCAAGAGGGAAAAAGGTTTCCTCTACTACATTGATAAGCAAGGCGATGTCTCTTGCGCGAAGATGGCCAGAGGAAAGAGTAAGGGCGGCAAGCCGAAGAAAGTCTCCAAATGCGGTATCAAGAGAAAAGAAGGTTATTTGTATTTCCTTGATAAAGCCGGCGATGTCTCCTGCGCCAAGATGAAGAGAGGCGGGAAAAAGAAGAAGAAGAAATAATATCCCCCGTAAAAAAAAGGGGATGATTCAAAAAAAGGGGACGGTTCTATTTTTTAAAAATTATAAACCCGAATGCCGAAAAATAGAACCGTCCCCTTTTTTTTCGAACCGTCCCATTTTTTCAAAACTATGAATTCTCACGATCGTATTATAATTAAAGGTGCCAAGGAACATAATCTTAAAAACATAGATATTGAGCTGCCCCGGAATAAATTTATCGTGGTGACCGGGCTTTCGGGATCGGGAAAGTCCAGCCTTGCCTTCGATACCATTTATGCCGAAGGACAGCGCCGGTACGTGGAGAGCCTTTCCAGCTACGCGCGTCAGTTCCTTGAACAGCTTCAGAAACCGGATGTGGAATATATCGACGGGCTTTCTCCTGCTATTGCCATCGAGCAGCGGAATGCCGGAGGCAATCCCCGTTCCACCGTGGGCACACAGACCGAGATATACGACTATTTGAGGCTGATTTTTGCCCGTATCGGGAAACCACACTGTTATAAGTGCGGAAAACCGGTCGAACGGCAAAGCGCCCAGGAGATCGTGGAGAGGATTTTATCTCTGCCCCGGGATACTCAGATCCAGATACTGGCCCCGCTGGTAAAGGGGAGAAAAGGCGAATACCGGGATATTTTCAAGCAGGTTCAGAAAGCCGGTTTCATGCGCTGCCGTATAGACGGTATCATATATGATCTGTCACAAAAAGTAGAGCTGAAGAAATACCGGATTCACACTATCGAAGTTGTTGTCGATAGATTGACGGTGAAGCCGGAGGTTAAAAGCAGGCTTACCGATTCGGTTGAGACCGCGTTGAAGGCCGGTAAGGGAAATCTTATGGTGGCTTTCGGTTCCGGCCGGCAAAAAGAAATTGTTTTCAGCGAGCAGTTCGCCTGTGCGCAGTGCGGTATAGATCTTCCTGAGATCGAGCCTCGTCTTTTTTCTTTTAATGCTCCTTTCGGGGCATGCCCCGCTTGCAATGGACTGGGGATAAAATTGGAATTTGACCCGGACTTGGTCATTCCCGACAGGACCAAATCCATAGAGGAGGGAGCGATAGAGGCGTGGAAGCGCGGAGGCAAGGGATATATTATGTATTACCGGTGGCTTATCCGGGAATTGGCGCGGGAGATGGGGTTTGATCTGCAAACGCCTTTCGGTAAATTAAGCAAAGAAGTTCAGAAAGCGGTTTTGTACGGCACGGACGAAGTGTCGGTGAATAACAAACCGTTCGAAGGTATCCTGCCGCATCTGGAGCGTTTATTCCGGGAAACGGACAGCGAATACCTTAAAGAAGAAATAACCCGGTTTATGTCCAGCCAGCCTTGTCCGTCATGCGCAGGGACCAGGTTGAAAAAAGAAAGCCTGGCGGTGACCATTAACGGCAGGAACATCGCCCAGATAACGCGCTTGTCCATTAAAGAATCTCGGGAATTCTTCGAGCAAATCGACCTGACCGAGCGTGAAGAACTCATCGCGCGCCAGGTTTTGAAAGAGATAATAGAACGTTTGAAATTCTGTATCGACGTGGGGCTTGATTACCTTACTCTTGACCGGAAGAGTTCCACGCTTTCCGGAGGAGAAGCACAGCGGGTGCGTTTAGCCACCCAGGTTGGTTCCGGACTGGTGGGGGTTTTGTACATATTGGATGAACCGAGTATCGGCCTGCATCAGCGGGATACCGCAAAACTTATCTCCACGGTGACCGCTTTGCGCGATCTGGGGAATACTCTCATCCTGGTTGAGCACGACGAGCAGATCATGATGGCCTCCGACTATGTGGTTGACCTTGGCCCGGGAGCGGGCAGGCACGGCGGAGAGGTGGTGTTTTCGGGGACACGGGAGGACTTGCTGAAGAAATCGGATTCACTTACTGCCAAATACCTTAGGAGGGATATACGGATAGAAATACCTTCGGCTCGCCGCCCGCACCTGCAGGGTACATTTCTGGAATTAAAGGGTGCCGCAGAGCATAATCTCAAAAAAATCGACGTGAAATTTCCCCTGGGACAGTTCATCTGCGTGACCGGCGTGTCCGGATCGGGGAAATCCACGCTTATTAACGATATCCTTTACAGGTGCCTGGCAAAGGCGATATACAAGTCCAGGGAAAAGCCCGGCCTGTACGCTCATATCATGGGGGTGCAGAATATAGACAAGGTTATCATGGTTGATCAATCGCCTATCGGCAGGACCCCGCGATCCAATCCGGCGACCTATTCCGGCCTGTACAGCCATATCCGCAACCTGTTCAGCGGCCTGCCGGATGCCAAGGTCAGGGGGTATAAGCCGGGAAGATTTTCTTTTAACGTCAAAGGAGGAAGATGCGAGGCCTGTTCCGGTGACGGGATCAAGAAGATCGAAATGCATTTTTTGCCGGATATTTATGTCAAGTGCGATGTCTGCAAAGGCAAACGATTCAATGAAGCCACTCTTGATATCAGATACAAAGGCAGGAATATCTCCGAAGTGCTTGAGATGACCGTTGAAGAAGCGCTGGATCTATTCTCCAACATCCCGCCTATAAAAAACATCCTGGTTTATCTGTACGACGTAGGATTGGGATACATTCAGCTCGGCCAGTCCGCGACTACGCTGTCCGGAGGCGAGGCCCAGCGCCTGAAACTCTCTTCTGAATTATGCAAGCGCGGCACGGGAAAAACGGTATATATCCTGGATGAGCCAACCACCGGGCTGCACTTCGCCGATGTCTCCAAGCTTATTTCCGTACTGCAGAGGCTGGTGGACAAGAATAACACGGTTATCGTGATCGAGCATAACCTGGAAGTGATCAAATGTTCCGATTACATCATCGATCTCGGCCCCGAAGGCGGCGACCGCGGCGGCGAGGTCATCTGTACCGGTACTCCCGAAGAGCTCCTGAAATGCAAACGATCTTATACCGCCCAGTATCTGCGCGGCTACCTTAAATAAATGGAAGAGGCTTCGATATGATCCGGCATTGTATTTCCCTCCTGATTTTGCAAGAGGTTGAAAGTTGGCCGGGAATATGGTATAGTAATATTTTACTTTCCTGTGTAAATCCCCGGTATGTCAGAAGGAGTTTAGCTTTGGTTCAGAGATTACGCGTGCGGACGATAGCCCTGGTATTGTGGTTTACGTTTTTTTCTTTCGCAGGGGGGATGGGTGTAAACACGTTTTTGGTATACGCCCAGGATTCCACCAAGGAAGAAGAGTCTTTCTACGTGGCCAGGAAAGCTTTTGACGACGGGTTTTACGATGTGGCCCTGTCGCTTTTAAAGCGGTTCCAGGACAATTACCCGTCTTCCGGGAGGGCTCCCGAGGTAAGCCTTTTGATCGGCCAGTGTTATTTTAACCAGAATAAGTTCCTCGACGCGCTTAATAAATTCGAGGAGACCTTGAACCGTTCGGAGGCTAAAGCTATCCAGGATGCGCTTA
>JAQTZX010000067.1 GCA_028687525.1 Candidatus Omnitrophota bacterium | reverse complement strand
TGCAATCTTTAATCCTTCAAGCCCGCCAGGCTGATCTTAAGGCAATCCGCCAAGCCCCGAAGTTCTTCATTGCCTAAATCCTGATGCACCGGTAAATTCATAATCTTGCGCGATAATTTATGGGAGTCCGGGAATCTCTCTTTCGTTATCTGTTCAATCATGGTGTGATACAAACTAACAACGCCATAACCACGTAAATTCATAACCTCATAAAGTCTATCCCTTGACACATTTTTGATAATTATCGGCAGTGTTTGCGGAACAATACCATCGTTCATAACCGGCCGCAGGATATCCACGTCATCTGGAATCTTCTGCATCATCTGAGCCAATGCTACTGCATTCTCCCTGCGTTTCTGCGCTATTGTGAACAAATCATATTCCCAATATGGGAAGATATCCCCGGCCTCACATTGGATATCACTTGCCAAAGCTTTGTTACCGCTATTCAATAGTAAAACCCCTCCCTTATCCACGGGCAGAAGTTTATGTAAAGAGTATATACTTGCATCGCCGAGCCTGCCGCAAACTCCTCCCGCAATATCACTCAGCATCGAATGCGCTTCATCTTCAAGAACCACTGCCCCGGCACTATGCGCAGCTGATACAAAATCCTCATAAGCCGGATCCACATAACCAAAATAGTGGATAATCACAGCAACAATAATTTTATTTTTCTTAAAGCACCTTTTCACGTCTTCCGCATCAATATATAACTGGTCCGTCATTTTATAAAAAACATAATCCATACCGATTTCCGTCACTGGATCGAATACCCCCGAACCCTCCTTTGACGACCAGCCAATATAAGCCGGCAACAACACTTTACCTGTTTTGCCTTTAATAACCGCCCGGAGGAATGTCTGAAAACCTGCTCGCGCGTTTTTATAAAACATGGCCTTGCGCAAATAATTATCCACAATTACAGCTTTCTTATTAATTATCATACCCCGGAATTGATTGAATTAAATTCCATCACTGATTTCTTTTATATTATCCGCTATAAAATACAAATCGGAAGAACTATACCGATGATCCACGGGAATAGTCAATATGCGGCTTGACAGATCAAAAACATGTGTGCCTTTACCTGAATCTATTTTCCAGTGAATAGGGGTAAAAACAGCTTTTGAAATAAGCCGGGAACGAAAAATTTCACGATACCTGTTAGTTTTAAATACCAAAATTACATTGAACGGGCAGTGGCCAAGAGGCCAATCTAAGAATAACGGCCTAAAATCAGCGTTTTCTTGTAAAAGCTCAAGCAACAGACGTACGTTCTTTTTTCGTTGAATCCGCCAGCTCTGAGGGATCCCATTCAAAAGCAGATAACGGCTCCAAGGCGATATGTTTAACCCTTTGCTCTCAGATAAAAGCTTTTCGCCTTCAACCTGAAATTTCCTAAAAGTGTCCTTCAATAACAAACTTGTTCCCTTAGTATCACCGTATTCCTTTTTCAAAATCATACCCGCAAGTTTCAGAGCGCTTCCCGAACAGTCCCGATTCTCAAGTTCAGGCGGCATAGGATGGCGACGGGGAGACCAAAGAATTGCGCCATCAGGGACAGGAAAAATCTTACGGATAGAAGCAAAGCAAAAATCCGCGATTGAGTTTTTCGCCCAAGAAGAAAAAGGATCATGAGAATGATCCTCTACCAGTGATATCCGCGGGTTACCTTTAAGCCAATCCTTCCATACAGACCCGTCTCTGACGCCAAAATAATTGACCGCTAAAACACAATCTCCGCGAGCGGGAGTTAAAGTATGCCAATTAGGATGCGGCCATCTGGGATCGTCTTCATATCGCCGTATTTTTATACCGCTATCTTTCCAAAACTTGCAGACGTCGGGGCAAAAATAATCCGGGACAAATAAAACCCCTCTGGAAAACTTGTTTTTTTTCATTCCCCATAAAGCGCAGACTGCGTCACGGCCCAGGGCTAAAAACAGATGCGGAATTGGCCATGGTAAAAAAGGACCTTCAGGCAAACCAGACCAATGAAATTCACTGCCTATCCCGCTCAATTTTGTTTTCTTATTCATAGCGCCTTTAGGAAATTCTATTCCGGGTCGATTTTTCTTAGTATTCGTCTCATCCCTTCAGGAATACTGCTGGGGATATATTCATTTGAGTCAGGGACTGAAAGAAAATCTTCTTTTAAGCAACCAATAAAATAAAGATTATGGTACGAACCATTCTTGAAGATATGTTTTCGAAGCTTTCCTTCGATTTTCCATCCGCTTCGTTCGGTATAAGCCTTCAGCGAAGGAATATTATAATCAAGAATCTCACACCATAACTTATGCAATCCAACATTAAAAAACGAGAAAGCATTCATAACCATAATTGCGTCTCTTCCATACCCCTTTCCCGCAGTCTTTTTTGTCACCAAAAGCTTAATCGCAGTTAAAGAACTGCGGTTATGCCAATCAATATTCCAAAGGCCGGTAAGCCCAAGCCGTTCTCTCTTTTTTGTTTCTACAATAAACCGGATATTACGTTTATCCTTAATTAATGATTCAAACCATATTTTCTGATTTTTTTTTGACGAAGGAAAATCCCAGCCAACAACCATATCCCGGATATGCTCATCATTATAAAGAACCTGACAAAAATCTAAATCGCTCTCCTCAAGAGGACGTAAAATAACCTTCTTTCCCCTAATCATAATTCCCCTCCTCTATAATCGTATCCGGTAAGCCGCAGTCATTAACTTCATGATAACACTGTTCAAGATCTCCCCTGACATTCTCTCTTTTAAAAACCTTGCCAACTGTCAAAACAATAATCTTCAAATCAAGCAAAAATGAATAGTGATCAACATACCATACATCCATGGTAAACCGCCTGCTAAATGGAGTATTATTCCGGCCGTGTATTTGGGCCCAGCCGGTAATGCCGGGTTTTACATCATGGCGCCTGGCATAATAAGGGGTATAATAATTTAAATACTGCATTAGCAAAGGCCTTGGCCCAACAAAACTCATTTGCCCCTTAATTACATTCACCAACTCCGGAAGCTCATCCAGGCTCATTTTCCGCAAAAAAATCCCAAAAGACCTTATCCTTTCTGCTTCGGGTAAAAGAATACCGTTTTCACCGCGTTCATCCGTCATCGTGCGAAATTTAACAATCATAAAAGGTTTTCCGTTTTTACCCGGCCGCATCTGCCTGAAAAAAACCGGAGTCCCGATTTCCATTCGCACTATAAAATAAATTAGAAGAAAAACAGGCGAAAAAGCGACCAGTAAAAAATAGGCCAATATTAAATCAAAACTGCGCTTAAACCATTCCTTCTTCTTCCCACTGGCTACTGAAGTATCCACTTGATTCTGATTTTCTTTTATATCTTGTTAATTGCTGATTTAAATACTTTTTCAAACCTCTGTACTCCCACACAAAGTGATAACTCGCGCTGATAAAAATTCCTGCCATTTTCTCCCATTCGTTCAAGTTTTTCCCTGGGCATCTTGTAAAATGTTTCAACCGTTTTAGCTATCCCCTGCGGATCTTGCGGCATACAGACCAGTCCAGCCCCGGCTTTTTCAATCAACTCTGCGGCATTTCCTTTAACTGCCATCAATATCGGGCGCCCAGCTGCCATATAAGCCTGGGTTTTCCCCGGAATAGTAATTTTAAAAAGCGGGTCGTCTTTTAAATGAACCAGCAACACATGGGCTGAATTTAAAACATGCCCTATTTCGCTCATCGGCCGCCAAGGGAGGAAACAGACATTTGTCAAATTTTGTTCAATTTTCTTTTTCTTAAGTTTTCCGACATCAACACCTCCACCAACGAATATAAACTGAATCTCGGGAAATTTGTCCTTCAATAAACCGGCTGTATCCAAAACCGCACTAAGGGCTTGCGCCTTCCCCATGGTACCGGCAAACACGATATTAAACCGCCCCGCCATACCGAGGTTTTGTGTCAAATCCTCATTGAGATCGCAAGCTTTTAAATAATCTTCTTCGCACCAATTATATATTACTTCAATCTTATGCTCAGGCACTCCTCTTTTTATCAACTCCTCTTTAAAACCGGGAGATAAAACAACTATTTTTGCCGCTTGCGAATATATAAAATTGCACCATTTACCTACCAGACGCAGAACCATTTTATTATTTACCATTCCGGTGGCGGCGAGAGTATCCGGCCAAAGGTCTTGAATATCATAAACAAAAGGAGAGTGGTAAGCCATGCGTAAAAATAAAGCCGGCAAACCTATGGTTGCCGGAGGATGATACGCATGAATAACATCCGGGCGTTTAATTCCAAAAACACCTAAGGATGCCGCTGAAAATGCAAAACTTGCATAATTTGCTATACGCCTTAAGGAATTATTATCGTGACTCGGGTATAAAGGAACACGAAAAACAGGAATCCCCTCCAATATTTCCTTCTGGAATAACCTTATCTTATAACCTTTATAGATTTTGCCTCCAGGATAATTCGGAAAACCAGTCAAGACCTGCACATCATGGCCCAACCTGGTCAATTCTCTGGCAAAAGGCAAGCCTTTAAAACTAAGCTCGGGCTGGAACCATTGACTTAAAAGCAAAATACGCATAATATTAAAATCCCTTTGTTTATTTTTTTACAATTCCCCTTACCGCACTGCTCATCCCAGGATAAAAATCAGCCATTTTCTCGATCATTTCCCAATTGTCTTTGAACCATTCGATATTTTTCAGAAAACCATCCTTAAACTCAACGCGGGGATCATAATTTATTAATTTTTGAGCCTTTTCAATCGAAGCCAATAGTCTGGGCTTTGTATCCCATTTTCTCCTGGGCATGAATACTAAACCCGCCTTATTTCCGGTAGTTTCATTCACAAGCTTAGCCATCTCCAAAATGCTTATTTCTCTACCGGCCGCTAAATTAAAATTCTCTCCGACTGCTTCCGTATAGAAACCGCCCTTAATAAGGCCTTGGATTAAATCCAATACATAGGAAAAATCCCTGGTTTCTTCGCCTGTACCCGTAATTGGCAATGGCTGCCCTTTCATCGCCCAATAGATAAAATTCGGGATTACATTACGATACTGGCCTGGGACCTCACCCGGACCGTAGGAATTAAAAAATCGACAGTTGACTATCCGCATATCATAATGATGCGCGTAAAAATTACAGTACATTTCGCCTGTCATTTTATTGATTTGATAAGGCGTTGTTAAATGCATGGATACAAAATCCTCTTTCAATGGCAGTTTAGGATAAGAACCGTAAATAGCGCATCCACTCGATGCATAAATAAACTTTTCTACCCTGGCAATCCGCGAATATTCTAATAGTTTAATCAAACCAATTATATCAACATCAACGGAGGTCTCCGGGTAATCAACTGAATTTTGATTTGCAAAAAAAGCTGCCAAGTGAAACACAATTGTAATATCTTCTTTAAAAATTCTTTTTAAATCGACATCACTTCTCACATCCCCGCCGACAAACATAATATTACTTAAAGGGACTACGTTCCATGCTTTTTTTTCTTTAATGGACGACAAATTGTCTAATATAACAACTTTACCGCCGCTCCCCACCATCTCTGATAAAGCAAGAATAAGATTACTGCCAATGGCACCGGCTCCCCCTGTTACCAGGATATTCCTCCCCTTATAATATCGGACTAACTCACTATTTAAGTTTACTTCGGATAAGTATTCATTCACCAACCGGATTCTTTTCCCATTAACATCGTTCATTTTTACCCCCGAAATGCTTTGATATTATTCTAACAATTCTCTCACTTGCCTTTCCGTCTCCATAAGGATTCTGCACTTTTGATACGCACTTACACTTATTGACATTGTCCAGAATTTTCTGCGCCTGGGCAACAATAACTTTAATATTCGTACCCACTAATTTAGCCGATCCGGCTTCTATCCCTTCCGGCCTTTCTGAAGTATCACGCATAATAAGAACAGGCACTTTAAGAGCAGGGGCCTCCTCCTGAATCCCCCCTGAATCTGTAAGAATAAGATCCGCGTGATCCATTAAAAAAACAAACGGCTCATAATCAAGAGGAGATATTAAATGAATATTATCAATATTACCTAAAATTGAATACACCGGCTCCTGGACATGAGGATTCAAATGAACAGGATAAACAATTTGAACATCGGGATTATTCCCCGCCAATATGCGCAAGGCCTTACAAATTCTCTTAAATCCTTCCCCAAAACTCTCACGCCTGTGGCCGGTTACTAAAATAAGTTTTGGATTATTAGCCTTTCCACGTAATATCAGATTCCACTTCTCTAAAAAATATCTCTCTATTATCTTCCTCCTGTTCTCCGGCTTCTGCCTTTTAACCATGGCTTTAAGAACATCTATCACCGTATTCCCGGTAACATAAATTGAAGATCCTTTAAAACCCTCCGCAATTAAATTTTCCTTTGCTTTTCTTGTAGGTGCAAAATGGAAATCAGCAATAACACTGGTAAGACGCCGATTTATCTCCTCAGGGAAAGGGCTGTACTTATTATTTGTGCGTAAGCCCGCCTCGATATGGGCTACCGGTATTTTTAAGTAATATGCTGCCTGAGCAGCCGCGAAAGTAGTGGTTGTATCTCCCTGGACAAAAACAATATCCGGATTTTCCTTTTCCATTATTACAGTAGTTCTAAGAAGAATGCTTGCTGTCACATTAGGCAATGACTGCCCTTTTGTCATTATATCCAGGTCATAATGCGGCTCTATATTAAACAGATCAAGAACCTGATCCAGCATTTTCCGGTGTTGCGCAGTTACGCAAATACGGGTATTGAACCTTCCTTTATTGCGCCCGAACTCCTTAATAACAGGCACCATCTTAATAGCTTCCGGCCTAGTACCAAAAACAAACAATATTTTTATCTTTTTATTTCTCATACAACCAACCTGTTAAATTCTATAAAACCATTTCATCCATTCAACCGTATTCTTGATTCCCGTGATAGGATCTACTTTAGGATTATGTTTTAAATCCCTTACTGCCTTGGAAAAATCCATTGTTTTTACTTTCGTAGTAAAAGGCTCCGCATCTTTATAA
>JAQTZX010000066.1 GCA_028687525.1 Candidatus Omnitrophota bacterium | reverse complement strand
ATGCTGAATGACCAGTATCACCGCCCCGACATTTCCGGGGATACCCTGCATTACATCCAGCACCACTCTCGGGCCTCCGGTTGAAGCGGCGATAATAACAACTTTATACGCGTGTTCCGGGGGCCGTTCTTCCGCGGGCCGGGAAACAGGGTATATATATTTGTTGACCCCGGCTTTCGCCGCGATCTTTATCTTGGAGAGAATCTCTTCCCGCAGTTTTTTTAAATCAAGCGATATCTCCCCCGACGGCTTGGCTATACAATCCATAGCCCCTAATTCCAGGGCTTTTATGGTCGCGCTGGTACCGCTGCGGGTGTACGCGGAAAGCATGATCACCCGCACGAATTGTTTTTTCATCGCCTCTTCCAGGACACTCAAGCCGTCCATTCCCGAAAGATTCACGTCCAACGTGGTCACGTCCGGCTGTAAAGCAAGCATCTTTTCCAATGCCTCTTTGCCGTCTTTAGCCTTCTCTATAACCTCAAGCTCGGGATCGCTGTTTATGATATCCGAGAGTATCTTGCGCATCAAAAACGAATCATCGACTATTAAAACGCGGATTTTTCCGGCCACTAAACTTCCTTTTCCCCCCGGGAAACAGTACTCACCAGGACCATGCCATTCTCAAGGTTTAACTCGATCGTCCTCCCGAATGTCCCGCCCACTTCTTCCGCTACGGGCTTTAATCCGATATCTTTTAACACCGCGCGCGCGGCGTCGATATTCTTCTGCCCGATATTAAGAAAACTGTCCGTATCTATAAAACTGAACATATGCGCGCCGCCGAACATCTTAACTACAATAAAATTCCTGCCGCATCCGCGCTTTTCCATCTCTTCAACCATTTCCCCGATCACAAAATTAACGAACCGGTGCGGATTCGATCTTATGCGCGAGCTGTTGATATCCGGAAGCATAGGATGGGCCATGCCCCCTATCTTTTTGTACGGATCATAGAAAGTGATACCCAGACAAGACCCCAGCCCCCGCGTAATCAGCTTATGAGGAGACACGGCAATCTCTATCTTCCCCATTCCAACTTCGATTATCTTATTTTCTTCCATAGTTTTCATACCCGGATTCTTATGCTGATGCACCCAAACCAGATTAAAGGCCTGGAACGCGCAAGTGAGCTTTTATTCTCCCAATACCCTTTTCACTGCCTCGATTACCCGGGAAGGCTGGAACGGTTTGGTAACAAAATCCTTGGCCCCGGATTGGATCGCCTCCACAACCAGCGAATGCTGCCCCATGGCGGAAACCATGATGATCTTGGCCTGCGGATCGTTCTTCACAATTTCCTTTACCGCGCCGACACCGTCGATCTCCTCCACCTTGGGCATGACTATATCCATCGTCACCAGGTCGGGCTTCAACTGCTGATACTTCTCGATCGCTTCCTTTCCGTTCTCTGCCTCTCCGCATATCTCGATGTTCTCCCGCTTTAAGATATCGGAAAGCATCTTACGCATGAAAAGGGCGTCATCGACAATCATAACTCTGGCCATTACGTACCTCCTTTTAATTACACTTGTATTTACCGGACACGGAATTGCCGTCACTGGTTGCCCCGTTAGAGAACTTTATCCTCTAACGGTTTTCGCTGACGGCGGCATTAAACCGTCGTCAGCATATAAATCGGCAGACCACCGGATAAAGTCGGCGGCTTTCTCTAACGGGGTAAACGCGCGGGCATCTATCCTGCCGCGCTGAAAGCCTGACAAGCTTTCAGACTGTCTTACGGTATACCTTGTTTGTTGTCGATACCGTTTCAAAACCCCTGTTATTCCAGACCGACTCCACCTTACCGACTACCAGGTATCCCCCCGTGTTCAACGATTCGTTGAATTTACCGATGAGAGAATCCTTCTCTTCCGTGCTCAAGTAGATCATCATATTGCGGCAAAACACCATATCCATATGCTTGAGCACCGGGTCACTAATAAGGTTCTGCCTCTTAAAATGCACTGATTTTTTTATTTCATCCTTCAAAAGATATTCCCCATTATAGACTGGAGTAAAATATTTTTCAAGGACTTTCTTACCGGCGTTTCCCAGGCTGCTGCCCGGGTAAACCGCCTCTTGCGCCCTCTTTAAAGCGGCAGTATCTATATCCGTCGCGTGCACGGCCACCTCGAAACCGGGATCATCACCCGTTATGCCGCGCGCCATGATGGCGATGGAATACGGCTCTTCTCCAGAGGCGCATCCCGCCGACCAGATACGCATAATACGCCGGCCCGCCGCCTTTTTCTTCCGGATGAATTCCGGCAGGACAGCTTTCTGCAGAAACTCAAATACCCCGGGGTCACGGAAAAACCCGGTGACATTTATGGAAAGAGTCTCTAAAAAACGGCCGAACTCCTCCGGATCATCACGGAGAATGTTAAGATAGGCGCCGCCCGTTTCCGCGCTGACGTTTTCCATCCTGCCGCTCAACCGCCTTACCACGAACGTCCTGCGGTACGAAGCCAGGTCTACCGACTTATTCCTGCGGATATACGCCAGGATGGAATCAACTTCCTTATCGGATAAAATACTTTTATGCGTCATGGTAATCCCTGCCGCGGATGTTTTTACCGGAAAGAGAAACAAAATTGTTTAACCCGGGTTTAATGACTGGGATTCCTGCTCACGCGCAGAACAGCCTTGGTCAATTCCTTCACGATGTCGACGCGGAACTGAACATCCTGTTCGATAAGCTTCGTGTACATCCTGCCTTTTTCGGTAACAACGTATTTCGGCGGCAGATGGTTCAACGCCCACACAATCATATCAAACCTGCACTTCTGACATTTGCATATATCGTCCTTTTCTGAGAGTATCTCTTCCAACTTATCAGCCGCCATATCTTCCATATAATTGTGGATTTTCATCGCCATAAATATCCTCCCTGTTAATCCTTTTTCAAAAACGATCTTACCGCGCGATACCACCCGTTACTTCGCGAATTATAAATTCAACATGGTCATTATATGTTTGGCGCTTTCATACTCCAGCAAAAAAATAACATACAGGTTCATTTTAATATCTTCTATGATCATGTTGTTCTCGATCGGCAGGAAGTAATTGCTCTCTTCCTGGATTAACCGTTTGATCAAATGTTCGCTCAACCTGTCCATCCGGTCAACCGTCATCTGCGGCAAAGAGGGGACCAATTGATGCAAATCCAGGAATTCCCCCACCGCGTTAATATACGAACTGCACAAAATATGCACGCTCTCCGATAACGCCGACGCCTCCATAACGTTGATCAGCTTGGTTGAACCGATCTCCCGGTGCATCAGGATATCGATCATGGACAAAGCGCTCGGTTCCGCCAATAAAACCAGTATACCGCCGCGCAATTTACCCAGGATATTCAAAGTCACCGCGATAGCCACCTCTTCAGGATGTATCATGAATTCGGAGCCGGATATCTTATGAGGAGCAACCAGACTAACGCTGGGGACATCGATCAACACCCTCTTATATAAAAGCTGGCTTAGGGCGGTGGCGGCGCTTCCTCCTCCCACGGTGCCGATTTCCTTCAGCACATCGAGCTGTGCCGGGGTAAGATTGATATTTTCCATGAAACCTCCTTCAATAGACTAAACAAACCGTGGAAACTGTAGTTATCAATAAGTTTCCGTCATTACCTTTGAACCATACTCTATTTCAAACTCATGATATCCAGTATGAGCGCGACCTTGCCGTCTCCGAGTATCGTGGCACCGGCGATACCGCGGGTCCTTTTGATCAAAGAGGTCAGCGGTTTTACCACAATATCCTGTTCGCCGATAACCTGGCTGACGACCAGCCCCAAAGAGTGTTTCCCGAATTCAACGATAACGATAGGGACCCTGCCGTCTTCCTGATTACTATTTATTTCCCCCAGGGCATTCCGGTTTTTATCCTCCGGAGAAATAGTTATGACAAACTCCTTATCCAGCCGTAAAACCGGGATGATTTCTTCTCTGACCCGTATAACTTCCAGATTCTGCAATACCTTTATGTCGTGCTTCTCGACTTTGATCGTTTCCCTGATATTAATCAGGGGAACCGCGAAAACCTCTTTCCCCACCCGCACCAGCATGGCTTTGATGATCGCCAGGGTAAACGGAAGGCTTAAAATAAACGTACTCCCTTTACCCAGATTAGTCGTGAAGTCAAGCCTCCCGCCGATAGACTCGATCTTGGATTTTACCGCGTCAAGCCCCACCCCCCGCCCGGAAATATCGGTTATTTTCTCGGATGTCGAAAACCCCGGCAGTGATATAAGATCTAGTACTTTTTTGTCATCCAGCCCATCCGCTTCTTCCTGAGTGATCAAACCTTTGCGCAAAGCGATATTCTTTACCGCGTCGAATTCCACGCCCCTTCCGTCGTCGGAAATTTCAATGGATATCTGCCCTTTCTGCCGGGACACCAGAATCTGCAATTTTCCGGCCGGAGGTTTACCCACGGCTTTGCGTTCCTGAGGGCTTTCAATCCCATGGTCGATGGAATTCCGTATTAAATGCACCAGCGGATCCCCGATTTCATCCAGGATCACCCTGTCCAGCTCAATATCACTCCCGACTATCTCCAGGTCAATCCGTTTCTCTTCCTTTTTAGCCATATCCCTGACCATACGGGGGAACGTATCCAGGATATACGCCACCGGCAAAAGCCTGGTCTGCATAATTTCATCCTGCAGAGCAGAAATCAAACTGCTTAAAAGGACACTGGCCTCTTCAAGCGATTCTTCTTTGATATTGGCGACGATCTGGGAAAGCCTGATGCGCGCAATCGCCAACTCTCCGATAAGATTCATGATTTTATCCAGCCGTTCGATCGGTATCCGCAAACTCTGGATCTTCTTTATATAGGCATGGGCCGGCGTGTTGGCTGCCGGGCCGACGGGGGCGCTCACTTCCACCGGGTTGACATACACGCCTTCGACTTCCGAGATCATCATCATTTCCTGCCGGATTACCGCCTGCGCCTCCCTGGTGATCAATACCACGGAAAACGAAAAATCAAAAAAACCCTTTTCCAACTCTTCCACCGGCGGAACGGCCTTCAGTATCTCCCCTATTTTTTTAAGATTGGTAATAATCAGGAAGGCGCGCGATTCTTTCATCAAACAATCGGAAACCAGCCGGATATTAATTTTAAAAATATTAAATCCTTTACTCTTGGCGTACCGGATGGCCTTAAGCTCCTCTTCGGAAAATTCTATGGACTCCGGATGTACGGGAGAGGTTTTCCCCCTGGGAAAGGCGGCTTCAGCTTTTGACGCGGAGGGTATATCACTGTGTATTATCTGCTCCAGTTCAGAAATATAGGCGGAGATGTTTATTTCGGATTCCCGGTTCGTTTTTATATCTTCGACCAGCTCCGAAAGCACATCCACCGAAGCGAACAACACATCCATGATTTCCGGCGTCACTTTCCTTTTCTGGCCGCGCAGTTCTTCCAGAAGATCCTCCATGTGATGAGAAAGCTGAGTAAGCCTCTCGTACCCCATGGTGGCGGACATCCCTTTGAGCGTATGGACACACCGGAATATCTCATTCAATGATTCCGGGTCGGACGGATTACTCTCCAGTTTCACCAGGCGATTGCTGATATTACTAAGGTATTCCTGTGATTCGGAAAGAAATAATTCCCGGTAACTATCCTGCATAAATGGGCCTCGGTTAAATAGTTGTCAGGTAAAGTCGTTTTTCCCTATAGCCTTGAGAATAGCCTCCAGGCTGTCGGCATTGGGAATCAGGAAGAAATGCCCGGTAATGGAAGCCGAGGGCTCGCGAAATTCCGACTCGATCAACAGCGCGAACCGGCATTTTCCGCTCAACTCGATGAGCAGGAAATCAATCATGGCTCCCGCCATATCAACGATAAGCTCCGGGACCGTGGGGACAAGGCTCAACCCGACAAAGCTCCCCATCGCCCCCAGATAAGCGTTGGCAAGAATGATCCCGATTTCTTTCAGCGCGGAACGTTCGAGATCACCGATTAGTACGCCGTCGGCAGGCTGTTTGCCGACCATCATCGCGGACAAAACCGCGGCATCCCTCTGTGAGAATACGAAAATGATGGTTCCCGGAAGGTCTCCCAATACACGCAATATTAATCCCACGACTAATTGTTCCGCTCCGCCTACCGCACCGGGAACTTCCTCTATATCCACGAAAAGTATCTTGGGGACTACTATATCGACCCTTTTACCAAGCAGTTGAGATAAAGCTGTAGCGGCATTACCGGAACAGATATTACCGATTTCCTTCAAAGCATCCTTCTGCAATCCTGTCAGACTTATACCTTCCATACCCCCCCTGTCATGCTGAATGCCCCTAAACTTAACGCAAAAGCCCCTTGACCACATCGAGCAGACGCGCAGGCCGGACCGGTTTTACCACAAAATCCTTGGCTCCCGCCTTGATCGCTTCAACCACCAGGGATTGTTCGCCCATGACCGAAACAACAACAACCTTGGCCCGGGGATCAAATTTAAGTATCTCTTTTACCGCCCCGATACCGTCCAAATCCTCCATCATAGGCATAACTATATCCATCGTCACCACATCGGGTTTGAACTCCTTATACTTCTCCACGGCATCCCGGGCAGTACCGGCTTCCACGCAGACTTCATACCCTTCATCCACAAAGATTTTGGTAAGAAGCTGCCGCATGAACAACGCATCATCAACAATCATCACTCTGGCCATAATATCCTCTTTTACAATTATAAATTACTTAACTCTCCTGTCAAGCGTAAAAAAAAGGGGACGGTTCTATTTTTTGATATTCGCTTTCGGGTTTAAAAAAATAGAACCGCCCCTTTTTTTTTACAGTCCATTATTCCCGCGTTCGTCTTTTGAATCTGGACTTTATTTCCTGGCGTATGAGCTCCCCCCCGAATAAAAATCCGAGTCCGAAGCAAATTCCCGTCACAATACCCCTATCCGTCAGAGCTATGGCAAGAGAATTTTTGAAAGGGACACCGTGTTTCATAAGCATAAACACAGTTCCACTATCCTTGATACCTATACCTGAAGTAACAGGAGAAAGATACCCGGCTGAAAAAGCCACTGATACAACCTCTAAGA
>JAQTZX010000065.1 GCA_028687525.1 Candidatus Omnitrophota bacterium | reverse complement strand
CAACTTGTGGGTTTACGGTATTATAAGCCTGTTCAGGCAGGAACAACAACCAGCGGTTATGCCTAAACACATAACATTTTTCAGAGAACCTAAATACGAAACCGTACAATTATCTTGACACGACTTTATTGCCGTTTTTCTTTATACAGGTCTTTTTTTGTGTTAAAATAAACGGAAAGAATTGTTGATGAATTGCGGATGAAAAGACGGAGGCGTGATGCTGGATTGGAAGATATTCGCTCTTGGATCGGCTTTTTTCGCGGGGTTGACGGCAGTATTGGCAAAAATAGGCGTTAAGAACATTTCGTCTAATCTGGCCACCTTTATAAGGACTGTCGTTATCATCGTGTTTTTAGGGGTGATTGTTTTCTTTCGCCGCGAATGGAAAAATCCATTCCTGGTAGACCGGCGTAGTCTGATATTCCTTGCTCTCTCCGCCATTACCACCGGGCTTTCATGGCTTTGCTATTTTCGCGCCCTGCAGTCCGGGCCGGCATCGCTGGTTGCTCCGATCGACAAATTGAGCCTGGTTTTTGCGGTTGTTTTGTCGCTTCTATTCCTTGGCGAACGTTTAACCGGCTTTCAATGGCTGGGTATCGGTTTAATCACAGCGGGAACAATTATCGCTATTTTGAAATAATGATGTGATAAGAATATGAATTCAAAATCCCCGTATTTTTCGAGTTTGATTCTCTTGTCGGCGCTTGGGCTTATAGTTTTTGGTTTTTTTCGCATTAAAGAGCATACGGAAGGAAGGCTTAAAAAGCAAGTAGGGCAGATGCTTATCGTTGGTTTCCGGGGTACCGGGGCGGATGAAGCTTCTTTTATCCTAAAAGCAATCAAGGACCTGAATCTGGGAGGAGTCGTCCTGTTTGATATAGACGGCTCCACGAAAGGTTTTCCCCGAAACATCACCGGTGCCGAGCAGGTAAAAGGACTTATAAAAAACCTTAAGAAATCCTCCTTGACGCCGTTGATGGTTGCCGTTGATGCCGAGGGCGGAAGCGTGAACCGTTTAAAGCCGAAATACGGTTTCATCCCGGTTCCCGGGCACCGGGAACTGGGAGAAAAAAACGACTTGAATGAGACGAGAAACGCGTCTGCTAAGCTTGCCAGAGAGCTTTCGGAGCTTGGTTTCAATGTGAATTTCGCCCCGGCGGTCGATGTTGACGTGAATCCGGAGAATCCCGTCATCGGGGCCATGGGGCGTTCTTTTTCAGCCGATGAAAAAATAGTGTCCGAGCAGGCCAAAGCCTTCATAGAGGGACAGCATGAATACGGGATAGTGACCGCGATTAAACATTTCCCCGGGCATGGAAGTTCAAAAACCGACAGTCACAAAGGATTGGCGGATGTTTCCGAAACCTACCGGGACAAAGAGCTGGTTCCGTACAAAGAACTTATTAAAGGCGGGTTCCTCGACATGGTAATGACGGCCCATATTATGAACAGGAAGATAGACTCGGAGTACCCGGCGACTCTTTCAGCGCATTATATAAATGAGATACTCCGGAACATGATTGGTTTTGAAGGTGTGGTCATATCGGACGATATGCAGATGGGCGCGATTACGAAGTATTATGGTTTCAAGGAAGCTCTAATCAGAGCTGTTAACGCGGGGTGCGATTTATTGATTATCTCCAACAACGGAAGCGTGTACGACGAGACGGCTCCCTACCGGGCACGGGATATAATTTTCGATGCTGTGAAAAACGGAGAGATACCGCTAAAAAGAATAGCGGAATCATCCCGGCGCATCGAAGATTTGAAGAAACGGTTTAAAAAAGATAGTGTTGCGGGAAACAAATTGAAGTGATCCTTATGCTCTCGAAGAAGAGTTGAAGATGTTCACTAAGATCAAAGAATACTTTATAGAGGGAGTTGATTATGGCGTTTGAGACAATTTTATTATGGGTTGCGGTTTTATTGTTCGTGAGCGTTATCTCCAGCAAGATATCGGATAAATTCTCTGTGCCTGTTTTGCTGCTTTTCCTGGCTATTGGGATGCTGGCCGGATCAGAAAGCATAGGGAGGATTTATTTCGATAACGCTCATATCGCGAGGTCACTGGGTATCGTGGCTCTTATTTTCATTATCTTTTCCGGCGGCCTTGATACCAATTGGAAAGACAGCAAATCTGTTGTGTTTCCGGGGATATTGCTTTCAACGATAGGCGTATTGCTTACGGCTATAATCACCGGTTTTCTCGCCGTCTATATTCTCAAATTTTCTTTTTTTGAAGCTATGCTTCTCGGTTCGATTGTTTCTTCGACAGACGCCGCCGCCGTGTTCGCCGTTTTAAGATCAAGGCGGATAAGTCTCAAGAAACCATTGATGCCTTTGCTTGAGCTGGAATCAGCCAGTAATGACCCCATGGCGATTTTTCTCACTTTGGGTTTCATAAGCCTTTTGACCGTAAAGGGGGCAGGGCTTGTTTCGCTCGTTCCACGCTTCGTATTGGACATGGGCATGGGAGCATTGACAGGGGTATTAATGGCCGGAGCGATCGTTTTTATAGTTAAGCGGCTTAGTCTGGATTATGAAGGGCTTTATCCGGTGATCACAATTTCACTGGTGTTATTTACCTATGTGATATCCGTCTTTCTAAAGGGAAACGGCATCCTTGCGGTATACCTTGCCGGATTGGGGCTTGGTCATGCGGAATTCCCGAACAAAAAATTTATATTGAAATTTCATGATGGTTTGGCGTGGATTAGCCAGATCGCCATGTTCGTGACATTGGGATTGCTTGTTTTTCCATCCCACCTTGTTCCCTTGATAGGAGCGGGGTTATTGATTACCTTGTTTCTTATGGTGATCGCTCGGCCAGTCAGCGTCTTTTTATGCTTGTTGCCGTTTAAATTAAGTTTTCCAAAGAAATTGATGATCGCTTGGGTGGGATTACGGGGGTCGGTCCCGATTATCCTGGCGACGTTTCCTTTCACGGCTGGACTGCCACAGGCGGATGTCTATTTCAATATAGTTTTTTTCGTTGTTGTCACCTCGGTTTTTATTCAGGGAACATCTATTCCCATTGTTTCGAAACTGCTGAAGCTGGATGCGCCTTTGGTGGAGAAAAAGTCTTACCCGATAGAATTCGAAAAGGTGGAGAGCATCGACGCGGATTTGAACGATCTTATTGTGCCTTATAATTCAGAAGCTATCGGCAAAACAATCCGTGAGTTAAACGTCCCCGAAAAGTGCTTAATCATGCTTATTTCACGGAACGAGAAATTCGTTATTCCTGCCGGAGCCACAGTTATACAGGGAGGGGATGTTTTGTTGGTGTTGGCTAATGCGGAAGATTTTTCTGCTTTGCAAAAGATTTTGGCCGCTTAAAAGAATAATTTTTTTAGGGGCAAAAATGCGGATATTGTCAGCAGAAGAGGAAATAAAAACAGCCGATACTTGAGTGGGATTTGGAAGACTCTGAAATTTGTCCGGTTTCAACAATGAAAGATATGTACGAAGTCATCAAGGAAAGCGAGAAGGCCGTAACATTCTAAGCAGCAGGACGCTATGTTTTGTTGTAAATTTACCGGTAGCCGGGCGTATGGTTGGAGCTATGGGTACACTGACAGTGTAGCGGTCCGGCAGAGGAGGATCTATGATACGTTTCATCGGCAACATTAAAAAAATGAAATTATACCGGCATCCCGGCAGAATATATGATGACTTGAAAGCCGCAGGGTATGAAGACGGAGCGCCCCTTAAAGTGCAAGACCTTATCCCTTTTGATCAGTACCATTATCTCGGGACTGAAGCAGTAGATTCCGCTATTGAACTTTTAGGGATTAACGAAAAAAAACACGTTATTGAGATAGGTTCAGGAATAGGCGGGCCGGCCAGGTATATTGCAGCCAAAACACAATGCCATGTTACTGCCATAGAGATGCAGCCGGACCTTAACGATATAGCTGAGGCATTGACCGTGCGCTGCGCGCTTTCAAAACTTGTAAGGCATATATCAGCGGACATCTTGGAATTCGACGGATCAGCCGGGACTTTTGACGCTATTGTAAGCTGGCTGGCATTTCTGCATATTTCTGACCGTAAGGCGCTTTTTGAAAAATGCCGCGGGCTCTTAAAAAGCGGAGGAAAGATATTTATCGAAGATTTCTGCCGGAAAAGCGCCCTTAATAGGGAAGATGAAGCCATACTTTTTGAGGATACCGCATGTTCTTATCTTCCGGCAATAGGCGAATATAAAAAACATTTGGCCCAGGCAGGGTTTTATTCAATTAGAGTAACCGATATGTCAAAAAAATGGGCTTCTTTCGTTCGCGGGCGGCAAGAGAAGTTTAATCTTAATATGAGCCGTTATGCCGACATACATGGGAAAGAGGTGGCGGATGAAATGGGCGATTTTTATAATAAAATGGCATGTATATTTACCAGGGGGAATGTGGGCGGAGTGAGAATATTTGCGCAGCGAGAAGGAGGAGAAAAGTGATAATAACGGTAAGGCGTAATTTTATTTTATCTGTATTTTGGGTGATTTTCATGATGGCAGGGTATTCTTATGCCGATAGTCCGAAAACTGATTCTACAGAATCGGGAATGAAAGTTATTGGTGTTATTGGAGGTGTCAGTTGGGTGTCATCCATCGAATATTACAGGCTGATGAACGAGATGGTTGGGAATAAACTCGGAGGGCTTCACTCCGCCAAAATACTGATGTACTCCATTGAGTTCGGGGAATTCTCTAAGGATGAGAGGCTGGCAAGCGAAGGGAATTGGGGGCCGCTTAAGGAGACTATGCTTGATGCCGCTGAAAGGCTTGAGCGGGGCGGTGCGGATTTTATCATAATTTGTTCCAATACCATGAATTCCACAGCGGATATTATTCAAGAGAACGTGAAAATACCCGTCCTTCATATTGCCGATGCTGTCGGAGCGAAAGTAAAGGCATCCGGGATAAAAACTGTCGCCCTGCTTGGTACTATGTTTACCATGGAAGAGCCGTTTTACCGAAACCGGCTGGAAGAAAAATACGGCCTTAAGGTAGTTATCCCTGATAAAAGCGAAAGGAAGTATATCAACGATATTATTTTCGATGAACTATGCGCGGGTAAGTTTTATTCTGAATCAAGAAGAGTTTTTGTTCGGATTATTAATCGTCTTATAAAAGAGAATGGCGCGGAAGGAATAATACTGGGATGTACGGAAATCCCGTTACTGGTAAAACAGAAAGATGTAAATGTCCCTATTTTTGATTCCACGGCAATCCATGCTGAAGCGGCGGTTAACTACGCGCTGTGCGGCAGGTAAGTCATTTGATGGAAACTTGTGTATGATACGGCGGCATCCATAGGGAAGACATCCTGCGGTTTTAGGCGCCGGACCGGATATAATACGGCGAGGATTTATCCGTTTTGCAACAGACTTTAGCGCAATTAAGAGAATAAATTCTTAGGAGTAAGAAATGCGAATATTGTTAGTCGAAGATGAAATAAAAATATCTAATTTTATTGAGCGCGGACTCAAAGAAGAGGATTATATTGTCGATGCGGCGTCCGATGGCGAGAAGGCTATGTTTTTAGCTGAAATAAATCCGTATGACCTGATTATCCTTGATATCATGCTTCCTCATGTTGACGGCATTACTATTTGCCGGGAGTTGCGCAAAAAAAAGATTAACACTCCCATTTTAATGCTCACCGCAAAAGACCGGGTGAGGGATAAGGTTAAAGGATTAAATTCCGGAGCAGATGACTATCTCGCGAAGCCGTTTGATTTTGAAGAGCTTTCGGCGAGGATCAGCGCATTGCTCAGAAGGAATCGGGATGATAAGACCGGCATTCTCAAGGTCGCTGATCTGGAACTGGACCAACTGCGGCATAAAGTGAAAAGAGCGGGAAAAGAAATTCCGCTTAGCAGTAAAGAATTCGCGCTTCTGGAATATTTAATGCTTAATGCGAATCATGTTGTTACGCGCACAACGATCTCGGAGCATGTCTGGCATGAGGATTTCGACAGCTTCACAAATGTAATTGATGTGTTTATCAGCTTTTTGCGTACTAAAATAGACAAGGGGTCTAATAAACCGCTTATCCATACCATACATGGTAAGGGGTACATATTAGGGGAAGAATAATGCGTTTTAATACGATTGATCTTAAACACAATGTTTTATATGCGGTTATAATAGGCGTCATTTTGTGCGCCTATTTCATAGCCCTCTTTTGGGGCCGCCCCGGCCTTTTCCAGATTGAGGATTTATTTTATTTATTAATCCCCTTACCGCTGGTATTTTCATTCGGATATTTAATCAGCCGGATTTCCATCGGAAAAATTCTCAGGCCGGTCAGAAAAGTTGCCGAAACAGCCGAGAGCATTACCCATGAAGATTTAAGCAGAAGGGTCAATGTCGAGAATGCCGGTGAAGAGACCCGGTATTTGGTTAAAGCCTTCAATGATATGATTTCCCGCCTTGAATCCGCCTTTGCGTACATTACTGAATCAAGCTCATATATCGCCCATGAGCTAAAAACCCCTCTCGCCATTATGAGGGGGGAGGCGGAAGTTGCGTTAAAAAGGGAGCGGGATAAAGAGGAATATAAGAAAGTTATTATCGGCAGCTTGGAAGAAACGAGGCGGATGCTGAAGATTATCGAGGACTTATTATTGTTGACCCGCGTTAATTATCGATCCGATGATTTGCAGATGCTGCCTTTGGACCTAAATCAGTTCGTCATAGTATTATTTGAAAAAGCCAGGATTTTAGCAGAGAAGAAAAATATCACGGTCAATATTCAAATTCCCGAAACAACGGCCGTGATAAATGCGGATGAACCAACTCTTCGCCGCTTATTTTTAAATCTTATTGATAATGCCATAAAATACACGCCGCAGGATGGAAGGGTGGATATTATTGTCCGTTTTGAAGATGAGCGCATTAAAATTTCCATTGCCGACACCGGGATTGGCATTGAGCAGGAAAATCTTTCAAGGCTTTTTGATAAATTCTTCCGTATCGAAGAGAAAATAAAAGATACCGGCCCGAGCAGTGGATTAGGGTTAAGCATCGCGCAATCAATAGCAAAGCTTCATCAAGGTGAAATAACGGTGTCCAGCCAAATCGGAAAGGGCGCTATT
>JAQTZX010000064.1 GCA_028687525.1 Candidatus Omnitrophota bacterium | reverse complement strand
GATGGGGCCTGCGCGCCTGGTCAGGAGTGAGATCCTTTCATTAAAAGAACGGGAGTTCATTCAGGCCGAGAAAGCGTTAGGGGCTTCCGATTTCAGGATTATTTTCCGGCATTTGATACCCAATGCCCTGGGGCCGGTACTGGTGAATGCCACGCTGGGTATTGCCGGCGCGATCCTCCTGGAATCCGGGCTGAGTTTCCTGGGGCTTGGCGTTCAACCGCCGATCCCCAGCTGGGGCAATATACTTATTGAGTCAAAATCAACCCTGGGAGTCGCCTGGTGGATAACGGTTTTTCCGGGGGCGGCGATCCTGATCACAATACTGGGATTTAATTTTATTGCTGAAGGGTTGAAGGAGCGGCTGGGGGAGTAAAAGGTTAATGATGGTTAAAGAGGGTTAAAGGTTGTTAAAGAAGGTTGCGTGAAGATAACCTTTTTTAACCGATGTCCCTAACTCATGCCGTCATTAACGTTCATTAACCGACAGTAATGGATTTTATGGGCAGTCTTCTTGAGATACAGAACCTCAAAGTCAAATTTTACCTGGACCGGCATGTTATCACTGCCGTGCAAGGCGTCAATCTGGAGCTTCGCGCGGGAGAGACGCTTGTGCTTGCCGGGGAGTCTGGTTCCGGCAAGAGCGTGACGGCACTGGCGGTTACCCGCATCCTGCCGGTGAATGCACGGGTATTTTCCGGGAAAGTTATTTTTAAGGGCAGAGATCTCTTAAGCCTCGATGAATCATCGTTGAGCGGTGTCCGGGGCAAAGAAATCGCTTACATATTCCAGGAGCCGTCCGGCGCGTTAAACCCCGTATACACGGTAGGCAATCAGCTGATCGAGCCTTTCATTCTTCATCAGGGAAAGAGCCCGGGGCAGGCCCGCAGAGAGGCGGAGTTCCTGTTATCGCTGGTAAAAATCGGGGATGTAAAGCGGGTAATGGAGAGTTATCCCCACCAGTTGTCGGGAGGTATGAATCAGCGGGTGTTTATCGCCATGAGCCTGGCCTGCAATCCGCAGATACTTATCGCCGATGAACCGACCACCGCGCTGGATGTTACCATCGAAGCGGAGATCCTGAAATTGCTGGTGGAGTTGAAAAAAAAGATCGGTTTTTCTTTGCTTTTCATAACCCATAATTTGTCCATTGCCAGAAGGATCGCCGGGCGGGTATGCGTGATGTATAAAGGCTCGGTGGTCGAGGAAGGCGGGATAGAGGACATCTTTAATTCTCCGAAGCATTTTCATACCAGAGACCTGGTATCCGCGTATGAAAAGATCGGGAAGATTTGAGAGGATATGACATGTTTCTTGAAGTTAAAAACATCACCAAGGATTTTCCGGTAGAAAGCGGGGTGTTCAGGAGAGAGTCGGGTGTGGTGAAAGCGCTGGATAATGTCAGTTTTTCCCTGGGCGAGTTCGAGACACTGGGGATCGTGGGTGAATCCGGATCGGGAAAGACCACTTTGGCCAAGATAATCATGAAACTGCTTCCCGCGACCAGCGGCGATATTTGTTTTGACGCCTCCAGGATTGGAAATTTAAGGAAAGACGTGCAGATCATCTTTCAGAATCCGTATAACAGCCTTGATCCCAAAATGCGCATCCTTGATGCCATTGCGGAGCCCCTGATCATACACCGGATATGCCCGGGGAAAATGATAAAAAAGACGGTGACCGGATTGTTGGGCATGGTCGGACTGGATGAATCGGCTTTGTACCGCTTGCCGCGCGAGTTTTCCGGGGGAGAGCGCCAGCGTATCTGTATCGCGCGCGTTCTGGCTGTCGAGCCGAAATGTATTATCCTGGACGAGCCTGTTTCTTCTCTTGATCTGACCATTCAGGCGAAACTGCTGGATCTGTTCATGGACTTGAAAAAGAAATTCAATCTTACCTATATATTTGTTTCGCATAACCTGGCGGTGGTGAAGAATATAACCGATTTCGTCCTGGTGATGAAGGACGGGCGCATTGTGGAACAGGGGAGAACAGCGGATATATTCCGGGAGCCCGGCAGGGAGTATACGAAAATGCTCCTGGAAGCGGCTAAAGTTGAGGGATAAAAAAATATTAAAAAACATTTGACTAAATATAAAAATATGTTATAATTTTTTTCTATGCAAAAAACCTATACTTTAAAGAAAAACGTTGTTCAAAAAAAATGGTACCTGGTGGATGCCGCCGATGCCATTCTGGGAAGGCTTGCGGTGAAGGTCGCCGTTATTCTCCGGGGCAAACGCAATCCCGCGTATACCCCGCACGTAGACTGCGGAGATTTTGTTATCGTTACCAATGCCTCCAAGATCAAGGTTACCGGCAGGAAGATGGCCCAGAAGAAATACAGCCGTTATTCTGGATATATCGGAGGATTGAAGGTTATCCCGCTGGAAACAATGCTTGCCAAGAGACCGAAGACCGTGATCAGGCTGGCAGTGAGGCGCATGCTCCCGCGGGGGCCTTTGGCAGACCGGCTTATTAAAAAATTGAAGGTATACGTTGATGACAAACATCCGCATGCCGCGCAAAAACCCGAGGTTATAAAATTATAGACTATGGAAGACAAAACGGTTTTTATCAGTTTGGGAAGACGTAAAGACGCTATTGCCCGGGTACGGATGTTTCCCGGCACAGGTATTATAACGGTTAATGATCAGGCGGTTGACGTATATTTTAACCGGGAAACCGACCGGATTATCGTAAAACAGCCGTTACTCCTGACCAATACCATGACTAAATTCGATATTACGGGGAACACCTGCGGAGGCGGCATTACCGGCCAGGCCGGAGCTCTTCGCCTTGGTATTGCCCGCGCGTTGATACAGTCCGATCCGGAATTAAAGGATATGCTGCGCAAGCATGGTTTTCTGACCAGAGATCCGCGTGCCAAGGAACGCAAAAAATACGGACAAAAAGGCGCGCGTAAACGCTTCCAGTGGACAAAGAGATAAGAGAGATAATCTAAATTTCATGTAAAAAAACCCGCTGAAAAAGCGGGTTTTTTTTGTGCTTGTCCCCGACGAGAAAATTCTTGCTATTATGTAAATTGCCGATATAATAATATTATTGCGTATGGAAAAATGCGCAGTTTAACGCGGGAGTTATCCATGACAATACGGGTTGGAATAGTCGGCGCTACCGGTTATGCCGGCGAGGCATTGTTTGATATATTGCTGCGGCATCCGTCGGCGGCTATAACCGGGGTATATTCAAGGAGTGGTGATCGACGCGCTTTTTCGGAACTTTTCCCGCGTTTCAAGGGACGGACAGGCGTTATCTGTTCTCCTCTTGATGTCAAAAAAATCGTCAACGATTCCGATGCCGTGTTTTTATCTTTGCCGCATACGGTATCCATGGAACTTGTTCCGCATCTGGTGAAGGCCGGGAAAAAAGTCATTGATCTTAGCGCCGATTACCGCCTGCGTGATCCCGCCGTTTACCGGCGCTTCTACAAAATAAAACATAAGGATGCCGGGAATATAAAGCGGGCCGTTTACGGCCTGCCGGAGTTATACCGGGCGAAAATAAAGACCGCGGGCCTTATCGCGAATCCCGGTTGTTACCCTACGGCGGCGATACTCGCTTTGTTTCCGCTGCTCGCGCTGGGTGCGGCGGAACACAGCCCGCTTATTATCGACGCTAAATCCGGAGCCAGCGGAGCGGGTAAGAACCCGTCCGGGGATATGATGTTTTCGGAAGTGCACGATGATTTCAGGGCTTATAAGGTCAATTGTCATCAACACGCTCCGGAGATAACCCAGGAGCTTACCCGGGTTTCCGGAAAGAAAACAGGCGTTATCTTTGTCCCCCATCTTCTGCCGCTGACCAGGGGTATCCTTGAGACTATCTATCTGCGCTCGTTACCCGGCCAAAAACGCAGTACGGGAAGCCTGGTAACGCTTTACAAAAAATTCTACAAGACCGAACCTTTTGTAAGGATCAAGGATGCGGGAAGTTTCCCCCGTCTGAAGGAAACAGCCGGCACTAATTTTTGTGATATCGGGATACAGGCCGACGGCGCTGATATCATCGTTATTTCCGCGATAGACAATTTGATCAAAGGCGCGGCGGGGCAGGCTGTTCAGAATTTTAATATCATGTACGGGTTCCCGGAAACTACCGCGCTCTTGTGATCCCGGGAGATAATACATTCCGCGGAGCGTAAGGACGTTATGATGAAGATCATAAAAAAAGCGATACTTCCAAAAGGGTTCAAGGCGAATGGTTCGGCAAGCGGGATCAAGAAATCCGGAAAACCGGATCTCGCGCTTATTTATACCGATGTACCCGCCATTGCCGCCGCTCAATTCACCTCCAACACGGTGCAGGCCGCTCCTCTTAAGGTCAATAAACTTCATTTAAAGAAGAGCAGGTTTTTCAGCGCCATACTTGCCAACAGCGGAAACGCCAATTGTTTTACCGGCAGGCAGGGATTCAGGGATGCCGTGAAAAGCGCGGCTGTTCTGGGCAGGACACTGGGGATAAAACAGGAATCGGTTTTGGTAGCTTCCACGGGGATTATCGGCAAACGGCTTCCCGCCGGAGTGATAGAAAAGGCCGTTCCCGGGTTAGTGCGGGGATTATCCGCGCGCGGTATTGACCGGGCGAAAAAAGCGATCATGACGACAGATGTTTTCGCTAAAGAGGCCACCGCAGTGTTTGATATCGGGAGGGTACCGGTAACGGTGTGCGGAATTGCCAAAGGGGCGGGGATGATCTCTCCTCGTATGGCGACCATGCTTTGTTTTGTGATGACTGACGCGGTAATTTCGCCGGGTGCTTTGCGTGAGGCGCTTGATAAAGCGGTGGATGGTTCTTTTAACTGTATCACGGTCGACGGTTGTATGAGCACGAACGATAATGTGCTTCTCCTGGCGAACGGTGCCGCAGGAAATCCCTGTATACGCACCGGGGCAGCCGGTACGCCGTTCTCCAGAGCTTTGCGGTCCGTATGCCTGGAGCTTGCCATGATGATGGTTAAAGACGGCGAGGGAGCGACCAAGTTCATACGCATTACCGTCAGGCAGGCCCGTACCGAAGGAGAAGCCCGGCAGGTGGCGCTGGCCATAGCCAATTCCAATTTATTCAAAACCGCGGTGTACGGAGAGAATCCGAATTTCGGCAGGATCGTGGCCGCGGCAGGCGCCAGCGGCATCGCGGTGAAAGAAGAGTCTCTTCGTGTGAGATTAGGGCCGTTGAACCGGCGGGACATAGATGTGGATGTTTCACTCGGCAGGGGACGGGCCGGCGCGGCGGTTTATACGTCGGATTTGACTCCGGAATACATTAAGATCAACGCGGCCTACAATTAGTCCGCGGGCGCGTTACGAAGAGGGTTTTTATAAACCAGTGCAAGGGAGTATATAACGATGGAAGATGCGATCAAGAAGGCGGAAGTGTTGATAGAGGCGTTGCCGTATATACGAAAGTTCCGTAATAAAGCCGTAGTCGTAAAATACGGGGGAAGCATACTGGGCGAGGAAAAGATCAGGGAAGGCGTGCTTGAGGATATCGTGTTCTTGAGTTTCATGGGGTTAAAAACCGTGCTGGTGCACGGCGGGGGGCCGAATATCAGCGAACGCATGCGGCAAACCGGGAAAAAGAGCGAGTTCGTGGACGGTATACGGGTGACCGATGAGGCGACCCTGGAAGTTGTCGAAGAAGAACTGCAGAAACTTAATGATCTTGTCGTCAAAGAGCTTTCTTCCCTGGGCGCGAAAGCCGCGGGTATGAACGGCAAGGATGACGGTATCCTCCAGGCGGTAAAGAAAGCAGCGGATGTCGACCTGGGGTTGGTCGGCCATATCACGGGTGTTAATACCAGGGCGATAACCGATGAATTATCCAAAGATAAAGTCGTGATTATCCTTCCCATGGGGCGGGGATCCGACGGTAAAGTTTATAATGTGAACGCGGATGAATCCGCGGCGAATATCGCCGCCGCTTTGCGTGCGGAAAAACTGGTGCTGCTTACCAATGTGAAAGGCATCATGCGTAATCCTGAAGATCCGGGTTCTTTTCTTTCCACTCTCACCCGGCAGGAGGCAGGAGGGCTTATAGAAGACAAGGTTATCCAGACCGGCATGATACCTAAAGTGAATGCGTGCATCGAAGCCCTGGAAAAAGGCGTCAAAAAAACGCATATCATCGACGCGTGTTTGCCGCACGCGCTCCTTCTTGAGATATTCACTGACAAGGGCGTGGGTACGGAGATCGTTTAATTCTCTCCGCAGAATTTCCGGTCTTCAGGCCGGGGATGGTAATTTACGTAATATGTTTTTTGATCCGGGTTAAAAATATGAACGTGGAAGAGATTTTCAGGAGTTACCGGGATAATGTGCTGAATACCTATACAAAGACTCCGCTGGTAATCGTGAAGGGCAAGGGCGGTTATGTGTGGGATATACACGGCAGGAAATACCTCGATTTTTTCCCGGGGTGGGGAGTGGGAAGCCTCGGGCACTGCCATCCGAAGGTGGTCTCCGCGATAAAAGACCAGGCCGGGAAGCTGATATTTGTCCCGAATAATTATTACAATGTGCCTCAGGCTGTTCTCGCGAAGGAACTTAGTTTCCTGACCGGTTTTGCTTTTCAGGCTTTTTTCTGTAATTCCGGGGCTGAAGCCAATGAAGGGGCGATCAAGCTTAGCCGGAAATTCGGCGGAGGCAGGCATGAGATCATTACTTTTGAGAATTCATTCCACGGACGTACCCTGGCCGCTTTATCCGCTACCGGGCAGGAAAAATACCGGCAGGGGTTCGAGCCGTTAGTGCCGTCTTTCAGGACGGTAAAATTCAACGATTTTGAGGCGGTGAAGCGCGCGGTCAATGAAAAGACCGTCGCGGTGATGCTCGAGCTTATACAGGGTGAGGGCGGCATCAATCTCGCCGATAATGATTTTGTCGTTAACCTGCGGCGGCTGTGCGACGAAAAGAAACTTCTCCTGATCGTTGACGAAGTCCAGACCGGTATCGGACGGACCGGGAAGATGTTTGCCTGGCAGAATTTCGGGATAGTCCCGGATGTTTTTACCCTGGCAAAGGCGCTGGGCGGAGGCCTGCCTATAGGCGTGATGATGGCAAAGAAAGATATCTCCGGACTTTTGA
>JAQTZX010000063.1 GCA_028687525.1 Candidatus Omnitrophota bacterium | reverse complement strand
TTCTCTATAAATACATCAAGCTTTTCGGTTTTGGTTCGAAATTAGGCATTGATATTCCCGGGGAGGTATCCGGCCTTTTAAAGGAACCGCGGTTATGGTCGAAGACTTCAATGCTCGCGCTGCCTATGGGGCAGGAAGTGGGTGTGACCACTTTACAGCTTGCCAGCGCATTATCGGTTATCGCCAACGGGGGATATCTTATGCAGCCGTATATGATCAGCGAGATCGGAGACAAGTACGGCCAGCCGATAAAACAGTTTTCACCGAAGGCCATCCGGAGGGTTATTTCCGAAGATACCGCTTTGCGGGTTAAGAAGATACTTACCGGGGTCGTCGAGAACGGCACTGGAAAGATGGCCAAGGTCCCGGGATTTTCCGCCGCGGGAAAAACAGGTACCGCGCAGAAGCTGGATCCGAACGGAAGATATTCACATGATAAATTCGTGGGTTCTTTTATCGGATTCGCGCCCGCGGAAGAACCTCTGGTGACTATCGTTGTTACCGTTGATGAACCTCATCCGTATTATTTCGGCGGGGTTGTTGCCGCGCCGGTATTCAAGAATGTGGCGGGAGCCGTGATCCGTTACCTGAAAACCGATCGGATCCCCGATATGGCGCGGCAGTAATGGGTGAATAATGAGATTATACGATTTATTGCAGAATCTAAGCGGATACACGTTTTTTTCCGGACGGCGGGAAGCCGATATACGGGGCATAACCTGTAATTCAAAGGATGTGCGGGGTAATTTTATGTTCGTAGCCGTAAAAGGGGCCCGTGAGGACGGGCATGTCTTTATCAGGGAAGCCCTGGAGCGGGGGGCGTCGGCCGTTGTCGTTGAGGAGGGTTTTAAGGACGCTTCCGCTTTCCCGCGTACTGTTTTTGTTAAAGTGAAAGATTCCCGTCATGCGCTTGCCGGGCTGGCAGCCGGTTATTTCCGTCATCCTGCCCGGCAGATGAAGGTCATTGCTGTTACCGGAACGAACGGCAAAACTACCATATCATATTTGATCGAAGCATTGCTGAAAAAAAGGGGAGATTCCTGCGCGGTGATAGGAACCATTAATTATCGTTTCAAGGATACGGTCGTCTCTTCGAAAAATACGACTCCCGGGCCGGTAGAACTCCAGTCATTGATGAGAAAGTTCGCGGATGAGGGTATCCGTTTTGTGTGTATGGAGGTCTCCTCGCACGCCTTGAATCAGAAGAGGGCGGACGGCATTGATTTTTCGGCGGCATTGTTCACTAATTTGACGCAAGACCACCTGGATTACCATAAGACCATGGAAAACTATTTTTCCGCCAAGGCCAGGCTTTTTGAAGGATTGCCGCCGCAGTCCCTGGCTGTGATCAATTCCGACGATCATTTTTCGAAAAGGCTTATGAAGCTTACTCGTGCCCGGATCATTCCGTACGGCATAGACCGCGTTTCCGGGGCAGGAGTATCTGCCCGTGATATCAAGATGAGCCTGGAAGGTACATCGTTCACTCTGTGTTTTCCCGACGGGACGGCCTGCGCTTTGAGAACCACGCTTATAGGCAGGCATAATGTTTATAATATACTTTCCGCCGCGGCCTGGGCGCGGGATGCGGGATTCAAGTTTGAGGAGATACGTTCGGCCATCGGGAAATTTTCCTGCGTTCCGGGAAGATTGGAAAAGATAAATTCGCGGAGAGGGTTTGGTGTTTACGTGGATTACGCCCATACCGAAGACGCCATTAAAAATGTAATTACCAGCCTTCGGCAGGTATCCGGAAAACGGATCATTGTTGTATTCGGATGCGGGGGAGACCGCGACAGGTCCAAGCGTCCCATGATGGGGCGCACGGTTACGAAGCTGGCCGATTACGCGATCATTACCAGCGATAATCCCCGCTCCGAAGATCCTCTCGCTATCATTAAGGAAATAAGAAAAGGGATTTCCGGGGTGAATTATCAGGTGATTCCCGACCGGGCTGAAGCGATCGGGGAATCGCTCTCACTGGCGAGAAAAGGCGATGTTGTCCTGATTGCCGGGAAAGGGCATGAAACATATCAGGTCGTACAAGACAAGATTCTGCATTTTGATGATCGTGAGGTTGTGAAAAAATGTTTATTCCGTTAGCGAAATCCGCCGGTTCCGGCAGTCCGAGGTCCGTAAGAGATCGAAATCCTCCAACGGGATTTACGATCCGGGAGTTAATCCGGGTTACCGCAGCCGTTCCCGTTCGAGCCGGTAGAAATACCCTGGTCAGCGGCATTTCTACCGATTCCAGGACTCTGGATCCGGGCGAGGCGTTTGTAGCCGTAAAAGGCGATAATTTCGACGGACATCGGTTTATAGTTGACGCGGCAAAGAGAGGGGCGGGATGCATAATCCGGGAACGTTCTTCCGGGAGATATTCCGCGGGCCTGAAATCCGTTTCATGCCCTGTCCTTGAGGTGGAAGATACCGTCAAGGCATATGGTGATATCGCGCGGTTCCACCGCCGGAGATTCCCGGTCCCGGTTATCGCGGTCACCGGATCGAACGGGAAGACCACCACGAAAGAGATGATCGCATGGCTCCTGTCTGAAAAATACGGCGTGTTGAAAAATCCGGGGACGGAGAACAACCATATCGGCCTGCCGGCGGCTTTGCTTGACCTCAAAGAAAATCATGATATCATTGTATTGGAAATAGGTACGAACCATTTCGGAGAAGTGGAATAACTGAGCCGTGTTTGTGAGCCGGATATCGGGATCATTACCAATATAGGGCAGTCACATTTGGAGTATCTGGGAGATGAGAAAGGTGTTTACCGTGAAAAATCGGCGCTGATCGGGAATCTCCGGTTTCCCGGAGCCGTTCTGTTGAACGCCGATGACGGTTTTTTTAAGGAAGCGGTTTTCAGGAATAGTATTAAACCTTTTGTTATCGGTTTCGGTATTACGACACCTGTTGATTTTTACGCTTCCCGTGTTTCAGTTTCCCCGGATGCTATATCTTTCCGTGTGAACAGGAAATATGATTTTTCTCTCAAGACAACGGGCCGGCACAACGTTTATAACGCCCTTGCCGCGCTGGCCGCGGGGGCATTATTCGGTTTGCGGTTTGAAGATATGTCGCGCCGCCTGTATGCTTTCGAGTTTCCCGGGGGCAGGTTTAGGAACCGGATCGTAAACGGCGTCCGGTTCATCGATGATACGTATAATTCCAATCCGTTTTCGCTCCGCCAGGCTTTGCTCACGCTGGATGATATTACCTGTAAAGGGAGGAAAATCGTGGTCATGGGAGATATGCTGGAACTGGGCGGTATGGAAAAGAAATTCCATCGGGAAGCGGGAGAACTCGCGGCGCACGTCTGTGATGTTCTGATAACGGTCGGCGGTTTATCCCGTTTCACCGCTGACAGGGCGCGTGCCTGCGGATTGCGCGCGGATGATATTTTTATATGCGGTTCTTCCGGGGAAGCCGGGGATGTTTTATTCAACAAAATAAAGGCGGGGAAAAACGATTTGGTGCTGGTTAAAGGCTCGCGCCGCATGAAGCTGGAACAGATATTTGAGACTCAGTGTGAACTTAGTGTTTAAGTGTGTAAGTGTAAAGTGTGTAAGTAAATGGCGTTTTTTTACTTACACACTTACACACTTAAACAAGTAGTTTAACTTTTGTACTTACACACTAATTAGTGATGCTCTACTATTTATTATATCCTCTGCACGACTTTTTCCCGTTCTTGAACGTTTTCCGTTATATAACGTTCCGTTCAGCGATGGCTATTGTCACCGCTTTTCTCATCAGTATTATTTTCGGGCCCCGGCTTATCGCCTGGATCTCCCGTTTGGAAATAGGAGAGAATGTCCGCAAGGAAGACAGCGTGCGGTTGTACGAATTGCATAAGAAAAAACAGGGCACTCCCACGATGGGAGGCATTTTGATCCTGCTTGCCGTTTTCTCCGCCACTCTGCTGTGGGCGGATATCGCAAATAAATATATACTTCTTATTTTATTCAGCACCCTTTGGCTTGGAGTCACGGGATTTATCGATGACTACCTGAAGCACATCAGAAAGTGTTCCAGGGGATTGAGCCCGCGCGAAAAATTCATAAGCCAGATCGGATTGGCGGTTATCGCGGGCGTGGTTCTGATGTTGTTTTTCCCCGGAATAACCAGGCTGGATGTTCCTTTCATGAAGAATGTTTCCGTAGACCTGGGGTTTTTTTATATTATTCTGGTTATTCTGGTTATTACCGGTTCGTCGAACGCGGTAAACCTTACGGACGGGCTGGATGGTTTGGCCGTCGGTATCGTGATCATGGTTTCCCTCGGTTTCAGCCTGCTGGCGTATATTTCCGGGAATATAAATTTTGCCAGTTACCTTTTTATTCCCTATATACCCGGCGGCGGAGAGTTGACGGTTTTTTGTTCGGCACTGCTTGGCTCCGGCCTGGGTTTTCTGTGGTTTAATTGTTATCCGGCTTCGATATTCATGGGGGATGTCGGTTCTTTGTCCCTGGGCGGCGCGCTGGGGCTCATAGCGTTGATGATTAAAAAAGAACTGCTCCTGGGGATTGTGGGAGGGGTTTTTGTGATCGAGGCATTATCCGTTATTATACAGGTGACTTCGTTCCGTTTGACGAAAAAACGCGTGTTTAAAATCGCTCCTCTGCATCATCATTTCCAATTTCTGGGATGGCCGGAAAACAAGATCATCGTGCGTTTTTGGATAATCGCCGCGTTGTGCGCCATGTTCACGCTGGTGACATTGAAGATAAGATAATGGCTGGAAAGTATGAGGAATACGGGATATTTTAAGAATAAGAAAGTTACTGTTGTCGGCCTGGCGCGCAGCGGGATGTGCGTAGCACGGCTTTTGTCCGGGTTAGGGGCTGAAGTTTGGGTTACGGAGAGCGGGGATAATGAAATAAACCGGGCGAACGCCGCAGAATCGGTTTCCCGTGGATTGAGGATAGAACTGGGAAAGCATTCGGCGGAATTCATACAAGGCAGAGATCTTGTTGTGCTTTCTCCGGGAGTCCCCCTTGATGCCCCGCCGGTTAGATGGGCGCGCGACGCACAGGTCCCGGTCATAAGCGAAATAGAAGCGGGGTGGATTTTATGTCCCGCGCCCGTAATTGCGGTAACCGGGGCGAACGGGAAGACCACGGTTACTACGCTGATCGGAGAGGTTCTCGCAGCGTCGGGAAGAAACGTGTTTGTCTGCGGGAATATCGGCAATCCTTTCTGCGGCGAGGTTGAACGTATCGGGCCGCACGATTTTGTGGTTCTTGAAGTGAGTTCTTTTCAATTAGAGACTATTGAACGGTTCCGTCCCGCCATATCCGTGATCCTTAATCTGACTCCCAATCATTTAGACAGGTATAAAGATATGGATGAATATATCGCCGCTAAGAAACGTATCTTCATGAACCAGGATGAGGGTGATTATCTCGTTTTGAACGGTGATGACGCCGTTCTCCGGGATGCGGCGAGGGAAACCGGGGCACAGGTAAGGTTTTTCGGGATTGATAAAGGATATAATCCCAATCAATCCGCGGTTATGGCCGTGGGTTCGATCCTGGGTATTGAGCGGAATATCTGCGAGGGTGTTTTTCGGTGTTTTAAAGGTATCGAGCACCGCATGGAACAGGTTGCCGAGATACGCGGTGTATTTTTTATAAATGATTCCAAAGCGACTACGGCGGATTCCGCTGTCTGGGCGCTTAAAGATCTGCATGGCCCGATCATCTGGATCGCTGGAGGCCGGCATAAAGGTATCGATTATCGCGTTGTTCTCCGCCATGCCAGGGGAAAAGTCAAGCAGGTTATTGTGATCGGAGAAGCCGGGTGTCTTATCCGGGATGTTCTGGGAACAGAGTTTCCCGTAAATGAAGCGGCCACCCTTGAAGACGCGGTCGCGGTTGCTTTCGGCAAGGCCCTTCCGGGTGATTGTGTTTTGTTGTCTCCCATGTGCTCCAGTTATGACATGTTCCGTGATTATGAGGAGCGCGGCAGAGTTTTCAAGAAGGCCGTACTTGAACTGCAGAAGAGAGAAACCAGTAGTGTGTAAGTTTTTAAGTGTAAAGTGTGTAAGAAAATAAAGCATGTGTTTCTTACATACATAAATACTTAAAACATCTGATTGGCTTGAGAGTTTACACACTGAATAGCCGGATAATTTATGAGAAATGTGCGAATTCATCTTTTTCTGACTACTTTTATACTGATATGCATCGGTATTGTTATGATATACAGCGCTTCCAGTATTTATGCTTTGGAACGGTATAAGGACAGTTTATTTTTTCTAAAAAGACACCTTGTTTTTCTCTTCCTGGGTTCCGCGGCCATGTTTTTTGTAATGAGTTTTGATTATAAAAAACTTAAAGCGATATCCAAGCCGCTATTGTTCATCGCGATCGTGCTTTTGGTCATGGTGCTCATTCCGGGGCTGGGCAGGGAAGTTTCGGGGGCGCGCCGGTGGTTCCGTTTTAAGATCGTCAGTTTCCAGCCTTCGGAATTCGCGAATCTGGCAATTATCGTATACGCGGCTGATTTTATCAGCCGTAAAGAAACCGAGATACGGACTTCGGTAAAAGCGTTATTCCCGATAATCGTCGTACTGGGAATGTGTTCCATGCTTATTCTTATGCAGCCGGATCTGGGGACAACGGTAGCAGTCAGTTTTGTGGTTTTTACCATGCTCTTTTTAAGCGGGGTCAGGATCTCGTATTTTTTGTACATGATAACCGGAGTGATTCCGTTGCTGTACCTTCTTGTTTTTTCCGTCCCCTACCGCAGGAACAGGATCATGGCGTTTTTGAATCCCTGGGCGGATCCGCGGGGCACCGGGTTTCAGATAATTCAGTCTCAAGTCGCATTCGGTTCCGGCGGGGTGGTGGGGGTCGGGCTGGGGCGTTCCATGCAGAAATTGTTTTATCTTCCCGCCGCCCACACGGATTTCATTTTTTCGATTATCGGAGAAGAACTGGGGTTTATCGGGACCTTGGGAGTGATCGCGCTTTTTTTTGCCTTCATAGTGTTGTGCCTGAAGATTATTAAGCGTACTTCCGATAGATTCGGTTATTTATTGTGTCTCGGATTGACGTTGATGATTTCTTTCAAGGCCATGGTCAATATCGGTGTTTCCTGCGGTATGCTGCCTACGAAAGGACTGCCGCTGCCGTTTATCAGTTATGGGGGGTCATCGTTGATTTTCGATATGGTAG
>JAQTZX010000062.1 GCA_028687525.1 Candidatus Omnitrophota bacterium | reverse complement strand
CACAAAATAACGTTAAAGTTGCCTCCGGAGAGAATATATTCCGCGGACATAAGCAGTTCTTTAATGGTGGATGACAAGCCCCGCTTCAACATAACCGTTTTTTTGGTCAAACCGACTTCTTTCAGGCGATTGAAATTCTGCATGTTGCGCGCCCCGATTTGTAAAATGTCCACGTGCCGCGCCACCAATTCCACATCCCTCGGATCCATAACTTCGCTGACCGTCGCCATATCCAGGTCTTTTCCTACCCTGTTTAAATACTTAAGCCCCTCTTCACCCAGCCCCTGAAAACTATACGGGGATGTCCGAGGCTTAAAAGCGCCTCCACGCAGGATCCTCACCCCCGCTTTTTTGACCTCTGCCGCAATCTCATAAAGCAGGTCCGGATTTTCCACCGCGCAGGGACCGGCCATGACCTCGATATGTTTTCCGCCTATCTTTATCCCTTTTCCCACATCGATGACCGAAGGCTCTTTCTTGAACTCCTGTGAAACCAGCTTATACGGCGCGAGTACGGGAATAACTTTTTCCACTCCGGGAAAAACTTCCAGCGGAGTCAGGCGCAATATATCCTCGGGGCCGATTACGCCGATAATAGTACGTTCGGTACCCCGGGACAAATGCGGGGTCAAACCAAGTTTTTGGATTTTTTCCGTAAGATGTTCTATCTGTTCATCGGTAACACCGGGACGCAGAACAATGATCATATCTTTTCCTCCCCTCCCTGCTTACACAGGGTATTCTCTGCGCGAAGGCGGATAAATTCCCCGCCTACTTTTTGTTCAACACTTTTTTAAAAGCTTCGATGAATTTCTCATTCTCACGCCGGGTGCCGATGGTCACTCTCACATAATTATTCAAGCCATACTGCTGCATATCCCTGACGATCACGCCTTCTTTCAGCATGGATTGGAATACCCCGGCTCCGTTGCGCGCCGTATCGACCAGGATAAAGTTAGCCACCGAAGGCACATAGGAAATTCCCATACTTCTCAAAGCGTCGTAAAGATAATATTTACCTTCCAATACGGACTTCCCGGTCTTGAGCAGAAAATCGTCATCGTCTAAAGCGGCCGCTGCCGCCGCCTGTGCGAGCAGGTTGACGTTAAACGGCTGGCGTACACGTTCCATATACGCAGTCAATACCTCGTCTCCCACCGCATAGCCGATTCTCAACCCGGCTAAACCGTAGGCCTTGGAAAACGTCCGCATAACAATCAAATTATTGTTTTTGAAGAGTTCCGTCCCCCGGGGAAAATCAGGGACATCGATAAACGTATCATAAGCCTCATCCAGCACAACCAGTACGTGTGCGGGCAAATCTTTGATAAAACCAACAAGTTCGTTTTTAGGCACATAGGTGCCGGTCGGATTATTGGGATTGGCGATAAAAATCAGTTTGGTCTTACCGGTAATCTGCTTCTTCATCTCCCGCAGGTCAAACCTGAAATTTTTCAAAGGAACGGTGGATACACGCCTGCCGTTGACGCGGGAGATTATTTCATACTCCAGGAAGGTTATGTCCGCGGTCAAGACCTCCTCGCGGTCCTCCACAAAAGTCTTTATGATAATGTCGATCAACTCGTCCGAACCGTTGCCCAGGACAATATTCTCCGGAACCAGTGAAAATTTATCCGCCAGTTTTCTCTTTAAATAAAACCCCTGGCTGTCAGGATACCGGTTAACCGCGGTAACCGCTTTACGTATCGCCGCCAGAGCCTTGGGAGATGCCCCCAGAGAATTTTCATTCGAAGCCAGTTTTATAACTTTTTTCAACCCCAATTCCCGTTTTGTCTCTTCTATCGGTTTCCCCGCCTTATACGGCGTCACTTTCAAAATATTTTTTCTTACCAGTTTTTTCATATTGCTCCTTGCCGGCAGTCATGTGTATCTGTACGCTGTTAAAAAAATCAGCATGACAGCGCGCTACTCTCCCACCGGATATGACCCTAAAACTTTAAGAAACGTACACTGTGCCTCCAGTTCCTGCAAAGCCTTGCCGACCGGGACATCCTGCCAGTGCCCCCGCAGGTCAACATAAAAATAGTAATCCCAGGCCTTGCGCCGGGAAGGCCGTGATTCGATCTTGGTCAGGTTAATGGCATGTTTTTTAAAAGGGACAAGCATATCATGCAGGGCCCCCACTTTGTCCTTTATGGAAAATACGATCGAGGTACGGTCATCTCCGGTGCGGGGCACATCCGTTTTCCCGATGACCAAAAACCGGGTAATATTATGCGGCATATCCTCGATATTCCCGGTCAGCACGCGCAATTTGTACATTTTAGCCGCCAGATATGACGCAATACAAGCGCTGTTCTTTTCCCGGCCGGCGATCCGGGCGGCCTGGGTGGTGGAGGAAACCTCTATACGTTCCCGGCCCGGGAGATTCTCCTGCAGCCATATACGGCACTGCCCGAAAACCATGGGATTCGAATACACGCGTTTTATCTTTTCCCGGGGACAATTTGCCAGCAGATTATGAGAAACTTCAAGAAGTATCTGGGCGCAAATCTTCAACTCCGAATCCATAAACATATCCAGCGTATAATTCACCGCACCCTCGATTGAATTCTCGATAGGCACCACGCCGAAATCCGCATTATCCCTTTCCACCTCGAGAAATACATCCGCGATGGTATTACAGGAAATATACTGTATCTGCGAACCGAACCTTTTGC
Source organism: Candidatus Omnitrophota bacterium (assembly GCA_028687525.1). Classification (GTDB taxonomy): domain Bacteria; phylum Omnitrophota; class Gorgyraeia; order Gygaellales; family Profunditerraquicolaceae; genus JAQTZX01. The sequence goes on along the minus strand of JAQTZX010000062.1, from coordinate 4,563 downwards.
GGGTCGCCAAATGGGTAAAGGTCGCTTCCGGACCCAGGTATGCCACACGCAGGGGAATCCCCTGGGCGAGGCTGACCGACATTATCTCTTTATATATCGCGGTCAGGGCTGACGGATTCAACGGCCCCTTATTCAACATGCATATCTTCCGCAGCACCTCCCGTTCCCGCTCGGGCGAATACGGACTGCGGCCGGTCGCGCGCTTGAGTTCCGCGATCCGGGCGGTGACAGCAGTACGCTTATTCAAATACTCCACTATTTTTCCGTCAATAGCGTCGATCTGTTTACGAAGCGCGTTAAGATCCATCGGGCACCTCTTTCTCCGTATTTGCCGCCGGATTCATCTCGTCCTCTTTTTTAACAAGGAATTCGGGAAAATTTTCGATTTTAGGCAATTCTTCCAGAGACTTCAAACCGAAATATTCCAGGAACTGCCTGGTGGTACAAAACAGTTTCGGCCTTCCCGGCGCTTTTTTCCTGCCGCTGGCCTTGATCAAATTCTTATCCGTCAGCGTTTTCATAATACCGTCCACATTGACCTTGCGCAACGATTCAATCTCGAGCTTGGTTACCGGTTGTTTATAGGCGATTATGGCCAGTGATTCCAGGGCCGAACGCGACAGCCGCTCAGCGCGCGGTTCCCGGGACAGGAACTTCTTGATGAACGTCGCCAGAAACGGCGCGGTGATCAATTGGAACCCCCCGGCAACTTCATAGAGGCGTATCCCGCGGTTCTGCGACTCATATTCCGTTCTCATTTCCCCTAACAAACCGCGTATCTGTTCGGCGTTAAGATGATTCAACACCTTTTTTATCTGGTCTATCAATACCGGCTTTTCACTTATAAAAAGCAGGGCTTCTATGACTGATTTATTGTTATCTTCGGCCATGATTCTACTTCACCTTTTTCTGCTTGTACACCTCGTTTAATAATTCCTCGGTAGTGCCGATGCGCGCGCCATTCTCAAGCGCCTTACCGATCATCGCCTGTGCTTCCGGCTTCTTGTATCCCAACTGCATGAGCACTGCCAGTACCTCCTCTTCCATATCTGTGGGACAGGTTTTTTTCCCTTTTACCGCACTATCCTGGATAAGCCCGAATTTGGCCACTTTATGCTGCAGCTTTGCCACAATTTCTTTCGCCCGCTGCTGGCCGATCCCGGGAAGAGATTTCAGGAAATTTATATCCGCTTCATCGATGGCGTTGGCAATCAGGGAAATAGGCTGGTTTAAAGCGCGCAGGGCCGCCCGGGGACCGATCCCGGAAACGGTAATGAATTCCTGAAAAAACTCTTTTTCCACTTCACTTAAAAAACCGATCAACACCGGAATGCTGCGCGAAGGCTCAACCTGGTAATAATGATAGATCATAAGGCTGATCTCCTGTCCCGGAGAAAAACTATCTTCTATACGATGCATAACGGCCGCCGGGACGAACACCTCGTACACGATCCCGCCGCGGTCGATAAGCACATGGGTATCTCCTTTTTCAACCACTTTTCCGTATATTCGGGCGATCATGCTATCCTCATATCAAACAACTGAATTACGCAACCTGGTGCTGAAAAACCCTTTTCATCAAACTGATAAACAGTCCGCTTTGCCTATGCAGTTGTAGGCAATGGCCAGCGCCAGCGCATCGGTCACATCCAGGTAACGCGGCATAACGGCAAGATTAAGAATCATGCCCACCATTCTCTGGACCTGCAGTTTCGAAGCCAACCCCTGTCCGACAATCGCCTTCTTGACCCTGGTCGCCGAATACTCGATCAGCGGTAAACCGGCCGACGCGCAGGCAAGACAGATTATACCGCGGGCCTGGCCGAGCAAAAAAGCGGTAGTAGGATGCTGATAATGAACGAATATCTTCTCCAATACCATCACCTCTGGTTTATACTCGGACACCACATCGATTATTGAAACGTAGATTTTATTCAGGCGATCAGGGAGCGGCTGACGGGGAGAGGTCTTTATTACTCCTGCTTTCACTAATAATACCCTGTCGTCCCCTGCGTCGATTATACCGTAACCGGTGACGGAAAGAGCCGGGTCGATCCCGAGGATTCTCCGGATACCGCTATTCTTCATTGGCCAACTGCTCTAAAACCTCTTCGGGGATATCGGAATTCTCATATACTTCCTGCACATCTTCATGCTCTTCCAGCGCCTCTACGAGATTCAATATTCCCTTGGCGTCATTCCCGACCACCCTTACCTTTGAAGACGGTTCCATGGTAAGTTCGGCTGTTTCCCATGTAATATTCTTCTCCTGCAAGGCCGCTTTTACTTTCTCGAAATCCTGCGGCTGGGTGTAAATTTCGAAATTATCCTTGGATTCCGACTTCACATCTTCAGCGCCGGCCTCAAGGACGATATCCATAAGATCTTCTTCCTTGACGGAATTCTTGCTTACCGCAATATAACCTTTCTTGGTAAACATCCAGTTCACCGAACCCGCTCCGGCCATATTACCGCCTTTCTTGGACAAAATGTTACGGATTTCCGCGGTAGTGCGGTTTTTATTATCGGTAACCGCCTCGACCATGACCGCTACTCCGCCCTGCGCGTAGCCTTCGTACATGACGGTCTCGTAAATAACACCCGGCAATTCCCCGGTCCCGCGTTTGATGGCCATCTTTACGTTATCCGAAGGCATGTTCGCTTCTTTTGCTTTGGCCATAACCGCGCGCAGACGCGAATTCGTATCCGGGTTACCGCCGCCCTCACGGGCAACCACGGTTAATTCTTTGATGATCTTGGTGTACATTGCGCCTTTTTTCGCGTCCAGTGCCGCTTTCTTATGCTTAATCCCCGCCCATTTAGAATGACCTGACATTTTAATTCCTCCTTAAGTGGTTATTTACACAAATTTATCAAAAAAATAAAAGGATAGGCAGGATAAGCCGGGTTCTGTGCAGGCGATGCTGCCATCGTCTGTGCGGCCATTCCTCTGTTTTTCCGGATTACTCCGGAAATTATGCAGCCGACCCTCCCGCCCGGCCTTTTTCAAGGGTTTAAAACGGGCCATCTTTATCCGCACCGGATAATCCGGTACGAGGGGCGGGACTATTTAGCCTTACTCCACGTAGAGATTGCGACGTTTCACATCGCAACCGGAGGATGCGATGTGATCCTGAAGATGCGAAGCATCCAAAGAATCACCATACCACAACCTTCAGCCGCTGCTCGTCTCTGTAGCTCTCCTGAAAATAATCCCGGAAGATAATTTTCAGGACCCCGAACTGTTCATGAATTTTTTTCGGGATATCCGTCCGCGATTATTTCTGCGGAGGCGGGCATTACCCGCTACGCTGCCCTCTGGAGCCCGGACTTTCCTCCCGTCATTGAATGAATGGCGGGCGGCCGCATCCTGCCTAACCTTTCGTATCCCTTCCTTTTACGGCCTCATTGGCAAGCTTATCGGCACCCAAATTCTCTTCCCTTGGAATATGCTGTATGGAAAATTTCTTAAAACCGGCGATAAGCTGCCTGCACTGCATGTATAATTCCAGTATCCCCGGATGCCTGACTTTATAAGCTCCGTTGATCTGGCGGGCCAACAACTGGCTGTCGGTACGCAAAGCAACCGAATCCGCTTTCATGCTCCGGCATTCCATCAAACCGCAAATTAAAGCCGTATATTCCGCAACGTTATTGGTGGCATGGCCGATGTACCGGGAAATATTCTGCACCGGTTCTCCGCCGCGGCAAATGACCACACCGATACCGCTGGGCCCGGGATTGCCCTTTGACGCGCCGTCAATATAAACCGTCAGTTCACTGCTCATCTACATACAGCATCCGGTTGCAAATCTCACAGGTAACGATATTGCTATACATCTTTATCAGATTGATAACCTGCGGAGGGACAAACATATTGCATCCCATGCAGGAATTATCTTTTACCAAAACTATGGCCAGCCCGTCCCGGTTGGCAAGAATGCGCTCGTACTGGATGAGGATCTTCGTATCGATACCCGGCATGATCTGTTTGCGCTGCGCTTCAAGTTTAGCGAGCATATCATCGATCTCTTTAACCCGGGTTTCAAGCTTCTTTTTCTCGCCGTTAAATACCACTTCTTCTTCCTGCAGCTGCTTCTTGGCAATCTCCAGATTTTCCCGGGCCCGGTCCATATCTTCCATATCCTTAAGGATCTTGTCTTCGATCAAAGAAGCGTCGGCTTTTACATCTTTGATCTGCTGCAGCATCGCCGCGTATTCCTTATTTGTCTTAAGGGAATACAATTGGGATTGAAGTTTTTTCGCGCTTTCCTCTTTGGTGCTCAACTCCAATTCGTGTTCTTTTTTCAGTTTTTGCAGGTCAAGAAACAGTTTCTCAAAATCCGCCAGCACTTTCTTTTTATCGTCGAAAGCAGCCTGCAAAACCCTGATCTCTTCCGGTTTAGCCGTTTTTTCCTCTTTAAAAACGTATATCTGAGAATCTAAAGACTGCAATTTAATCAAATTTGACAACTGGGTTTTAAGATCCGTGTCTGACAATGACATCTCCTCAGTTTGCACTATCCGGGGGAATGAATCTTCCTCGGCCTAAAGGCCGATGCT
>JAQTZX010000061.1:2044-7285 GCA_028687525.1 Candidatus Omnitrophota bacterium | reverse complement strand
TAACCGCTAACCGGCAACTAACGGTCTCTTGCGTCCCGGACTTTTCGATCAGGCTGCCGGTGAGGGTTTTTCAGCACAATGTTGATACATGCTTGAGATCACGCTCGACCAGATTTGGTGCGTCATCCCCGTTTATAATAACGCCGCTACCGTGGTGAAGGTGGCGAATGATTGCCGGAAGTATGTCTCCCGGGTGTTGGTGATTGATGACGGTTCTACTGACGCGGATATTTCCGGATTGATGCGGGGAAGTCAGGTAGAGGTCCTGCGCCATGAGTGTAATCTCGGCAAGGGCGCGGCATTGAAAACCGCGCTTTCGTACATCCGGGGACAGCAGGGACGTTTCATGATTACGGTTGACGCGGACGGCCAGCATTTTGCCGGTGATATTCCGCGTTTTTTAGAGGCACTTGATGATCAGACACTGCTTGTGGGCGCGCGGGATTTCAGCGTGAGTAATGTCCCGGCCCGGAGTAAATTCGGACGCGCGTTTTCGAATTTCTGGCTTAGGGTGGAAACCGGCGCGGTGCTGAATGATACCCAGAGCGGATTCCGCGCCTACCCGGTGGATATGCTGGAACGGTTACCGGTGCCGGGGAACCGGTATGATTTCGAGGCCGAAGTCCTTACCAGGGCTTCCTGGGCGGGTTTTAAACTCGCCGGAGTTCCGGTGGGGGTATGGTATCCTGAGCCTCGCGAACGCGCTTCCAGTTTTCGTCCGTTTGCGGACAACCTTCGCCTGACATTATTACATGCGCGGCTGGTGTTCAGGCGGTTGATTCCTTTGCCGCACCGGCGGCTGGTTAAAAAAGCTCCTTTAACCGGATATACGGAATTCATGCGCCACCCGGGGATGTTCATGCGCGCCCTTTTGAAGGAACATGCCACCCCGTCCGGACTGGCCGCGTCCACTTTTGTGGGCGTACTTTTCGGAGTCCTGCCGCTTGTCTCAATGCATACGCTGGTCATCCTGTATGTGGCTTCCCGGCTGCATCTTAACAAAATAATGGCTCTTGCCATTCAAAATATCTGCATGCCGCCGTTCGTGCCGGTGGCCTGTATCGAGTTGGGGCATTATATGCTTTACGGGACGTGGCTGACCGAGGTTTCCTGGCAGGCGGTATTCGGGGATATACCGGGAAGATTGTGGGAATGGTTTTTGGGTTCGCTCATCCTTGCCCCGCTTTTGGCAGTGTTGGTGAGCGTGATTGTTTTCTTTGCCTCCGGACGGATGCAAAAAAAGGGGTTGGTTTTTACGGATACTCGGGAGCGCAGGATGGTCGTCCGCCGCCGGGGCAATGCCCTGGGATTCTGGTTTTTTAAAGTGTTGGTGCGCTTCTCCGGTTTGCGCGGCGCCTATATTCTTCTCTACGGCGTGGCCCTGCACTATGTGCTTTTTGACCCTGCGGCGCGCAGGGGCGCGTTTGCCTATCTGCGGCGCCGGTTCCCCGGAGTCCCGGAGTTCCGGCTTTTCGGGCGGGTGTACCGGCTTTTTGTCAGCCAGGGCCGGCAGTTGATCGACCGCTATGCCGCTGTCAGCGGCGCGGTGAAGTTTGACTTGCGCTTGGATGAACCGGATACGTTCAAACGCCTGTGTGCAGGGGAAAAAGGGTTCGTACTTCTGGTTTCGCATATGGGTAACTGGCAGATCGCCATGACCGCGCTTGCCGGTATCGGGCGGACCGTGTATCTTCTTATGCGTCCGGAGGATAACCGGGCGGTGAAAGAAAATCTTGAAATCGACCGGAAGAATGCGAGGATAAAGATTATCTCTCCGGAGGGTTATCTCGGCGGGGTGGTGGAGATCGTGAACGCCTTGAACGCGGGCGGAGTGGTCGCGATTATGGGAGACCGGCCGTATTCTTTTGAGGCTTTGGAGGTTTCCTTCTTAGGATCCCGCGCGCGCTTTCCTTACGGAGCGTTTGTTTTCGCGGCAAGCAGTCATTGCCCGGCGGCGGTTTTGTTTGCCGCAAAGACCGCGCACAAAAGTTACCGGGTGCGTATACCGCGTGTGTTTGAGCCGGTTTTCGAGGGGCGGGATAAAAAAAAGTGCCTGCAGAGGTGGCTGGGAGAATACGCCGGCCTGCTTGAGGATTTTGTGAGGGAATATCCGTTTCAATGTTTTTTGTTCCATGACATCTGGAAAAAAGGAGAATAAACTATGCCGGACACAAAAGAACAGGAATTAGCACAGATACGTGAAAAACTCAAGGGGCTTCTGGTTTCTCACCTTTCGTTGGAAGGAGTAGATCCGAAAAATATCAAGGATGACGAGGTACTTTTCGGCGAAGGGCTTGGTTTGGATTCTCTGGATGCGGTAGAGATCGTGGTCTTGCTGCAGCGTAACTGGGGCCTTGAGGTCAGGGATATGAACCAGGGCAAAAAAATATTTTATTCCGTGGACACCCTGGCGCGCTACATTCAGGAAAACGTGAAAAAATGAAACGTAGTTTATCGATCGCCATAACCGGCCTGGGTGCCGTTTCGGCGCTTGGAAACAGTGTGCCGGAAACGCTGGAAGGGTTCCGCCGGGGCAGCCGCAATGCCGGGAGGGTAACTTTGTTTCCCACTTCGCTTGTTTATCCGGCGTTTGAAGCCCGTGGGGTTCATTGTCCTGCCGGTGTCATGCGCACGTTCGCGCTTTGTCTGCATGCGGTGGAAGAGGCCCTTCATGAAGCCGGCCTTGGCAAGAGACTGGATTCCTGCCGTGCGGGAGTATGCCTGGGGACAACGGTTGCCAGCCAGTTGAATGATATCGGCGCTTATACTCTGTATAAAAAAACCGGGGACATGCCTTTGTTTTCGATTGACCGGTATTTAAAGAGTAATCTCGCCGAAGCGATCTCGGAATATGTGCGGGCGAATGGCCCCCGGGTTACCGTGGTGAACGCCTGTTCTTCCGGCACCGACGCTATAGGTCTGGGGTGTTCATGGCTGCGCGCGGGATATTGTGATATAGTGATCGCCGGAGGAGCCGATGAGCTTAATCAGGTGCCTTATTGCGGTTTTGCTTCGCTGGGGGTGGTGAGCCCGGAATTTTGCGCTCCGTTTGACCGCGACCGGAAAGGGCTTAATTTAGGAGAAGGGGCGGGGATCGTGATACTTGAAAAAAGTGAACACGCGCGTAACCGTAATATCCATCCCGGACTATTCGTTTCCGGATACGGGGAGGCCGCCGACGCGTATCATCTGACCGCGCCGCGCCCTGACGGGAGCGGATTGGAATTTGCGGTGAAGCAGGCATTGGCGGAAGCACAGGTGGATGCGGGAGAGGTAAGTTTTGTCAACGCTCACGGCACCGCCACCCGCGATAACGATAGAGCGGAAGGCAATGCCCTGGCGCGTATTCTCGGCCGTTCGGCGCGTATCCTCTCAACAAAAGGATATACCGGCCACGCCCTGGGAGCGGCCGGCGGGCTGGAAGCGGTTTTTACCGCTTTGGGTTTACGGGAAGGATGGATTCCGGCGAGCGCGGGGTTCCGCAATAAAGATCCGGAGATACCTTTTGAACCGGTAACTTCCGTTACCTCGATATCCGGCAGGTACGCGGTTTCGACTTCTCTGGCCTTTGGAGGCAATAATGCCGCTTTGGTGGTTGAAAGGGAATAATGTATATAAACGGTATCGGTATTGTTTTTAACCGCGGGAGAGGAGTGGCGGTTTTACGGCAGGCATTATCCGAAGGATGGCGTCCTCCGGAGGGGGGATACCCGCGCGTGTACCGTGTATCCGATGAAGCCATTCGCGATCGATCCATTTCAAAGGATTTGCGCCGCACCGACCGTTTCAGCCGTATGGCGGCGGCCGCCGCCGTGGACGCGGCCGTGGACGGCGGTTTATCCCGGGGAATTCAGGGAAGTACCGGGCTTATCGTCGCTACCGGATTCGGCCCGCACGCCACCACTTTTAAATTTCTTGACGATATGCTTGCATACCGGCAAAGCGAGGTTTCTCCCACTACTTTTTCTCATTCGGTGCATAATGCCGCCGCTTCGTATATATCCCTGGTTTTGCAGATACACGGGCCGACATTGACCCTGACCCGTTTCAATTCCGCTTTTTATGAGGCTTTGCTTACGGCACAGTCCTGGCTTGCAGAAAAAAAAGTTTCGTATGTATTGGTGGGGGCCGTTGACGAATGCGGCCCGGTCTTTGAGCATATCGCGGGCAGGAAACTTACTATGTCCGGAGAAGGCAGGATAAAGCCGTTTGCGTTTTCTCCCTCGGCGGAGGCCGTGCCGGGAGAAGGGGCGGTTTTTTTCCTCTTGAGCGCCGAACAAGCGGCAGGATACCCCGGGATTGCTGATTTTTCGGGTAATGGCATGGAGACTTCGGCTGATTCGAATGTTTTGGCTGCCGATGGTTTTATCGGAGATGAAACCGCGTATAAGCGTTTTGCTGCGGGGCCGGCAATGAGTTTTGCCGCTCTTTTCGGTACTATGCCCGGACAACTCGCATTTTCGCTGGCGGCGGGAGCGGTGATTGTGAAAACAAGGCTTGTTCCTCACCCGGATTTCACACACGGCGAATATGAATCCGGATGCCGCCGCAGCGTTGATTGCATCGCTTTGGGGTGCCGGGGAGATGTTAGGCGGATACGCATATCGTTCTGAAGACTGTCGATCGGAGAACAGAAAAAAACGGACGGTTAAAAAAAAGGGGACGGTTCTATTTTTTAACCGGCAAACAGGGGCTCGAAAAAATAGAACCGTCCCCTTTTTTCAAAAAGGAGGCGTCTATGGGGTTTAAAAGATGGTGCGCGCTCGCGGTTGTTTTTGCTGTTAGTTTAATTGCGGTACCCGCTGTTTTCGCGGGGAAGGACAAGGGGGAGAATCCCGCGGGAAAGACGTACTATACCGCGGTCAATATCTGGTATGAGATGAATAAAGAAAATACCGCTCCCAAAGAAATACCGACAACCAACTATCATAAAGGGGTGATCATTCCTATCAACAGCAAGGTCACGATCGGAAACCTTAGCGGGAGAGCAGTCGTTTTTACTACCGAGGATGGTAAGCAATACACGATCCAGTATATGCTGAAACATAGTGTTTTACCATTGAGCGAGATTTTTCCGCGCTATTTTTCTCCACAGGAGACTTCCCTGCGTCAATTCAACGGGGAAGAGCAGGCGAACATAAAAAAAGGAACGATCGCCGCGGGGATGAGCAAGAAGGCGGTATTGGCCGCGTACGGATATCCCCCGTTTATTGCCACGCCTTCGCTGGAAGGCGATCAGTG
>JAQTZX010000061.1:0-2034 GCA_028687525.1 Candidatus Omnitrophota bacterium | reverse complement strand
TAATTTCACGGTTACTTTCAGTAACGGCAAAGTCGTTTCTGTGGGATCGAACTGATTTTACGTCCATGACTACCGTTGAAATCGAACGCATTCTGATTGAGGAAATCGCGCTTATTCTGAACGCGGATGCCGGGGCGCTGAGCGTGGATGCGCCGCTGCATTCCCTGGGGGTGGATTCCATGAGTTTTGTGGAGCTACTGGTTTTTATCGAAAAGCGTTTTAAACTCAAGCTTATGGATTCCGGCCTTAAAAAAGAAGATTTTCGCACGGTGCGCGCTCTCGCGGCACGTGTTTCCCAAAGCCTATAGGCGCCGGTATGAAAGATGTTTACTATTTGAGCGGGATTGACTGGGTTATGTATGCCCTGGATCTCTCGGCGCGGAGACGTACGGGGATCGGGACGTATTCCCAGGTTATTCTTGATCTGGCGGGTGTTTCTCCGGCGCGGGATATGGAAGAGGCCGCGGCGCAATTTATCCGTCGTCTCCCGGTTTTGCACGGCAGGATCTGCCGCGCTCTCAATCTCGCTCCCTACTGGAATATCCCTTCCCGTGTTCTTTCCGTTGACAGTATATCGTCGAGCAGTGTATCTTCCCGGGAAAAAGCGTTGGCGGTTCTGGAAAAAGCGGTGAACACGCCGTTCGCACGTAAAGATCAGCACCTGCGTTTTTACTCGGTCATCCATCCCCAAGGTTCATATTTTTCGCTTGTATTCGACCATCTGATATTAGACGCGCGGGGAGCGGAGACACTGCTTTCCATGTTTAACGAGTTTTCCGCCGGAGGAAAAATAATTTTTGACGCGCCGGTACAGGGCCATCAACTTTCGGCGTGGAAACGCAAATTTTCCGCCGGCCGGCGGGTGAACCGGTTTTTCCGGGCTTTGGGGCAGCCGGCAGAGGCGGGGGGCAGGGCCGGCAGGGAGCGGATGCCGGGCGGGGCCGAGTGTGTTTTTCGTCATCATACGTTTGACGTTCAGCAGTCCCGGCGCATCGCCGAACTCGCGGATGAAAAAGCGGGATATCTTATGCTTATGCCTTATACCCTTGCCGCAGTGATATCCGCTCTGCATGATTCGCGGTTGGGTAAATGTTCCCGGGGGGGAGAATACCTCATTCCGGTAAATCTGGATACCCGTTCCGCGGACAAGTGCCGGAAGGATGTGTTTTTCAATCATGTTTCATTTTTGTTTTTCCGCGTGCGGAAGGAAGATTCCGGAGATATGGAGAATATTCTGGCAACGGTCAAGGATCAGATGTATGGACAGGTGAAAAACGGATTTCCCCGGGACCTTGAGGAAGCCAGTTTGCTGATGCGCATTGTTCCGGCGCGTTTGCTTCATTATGTCCTGGGAACGGTAATGCGGGAGAATGAAGCGGCATTCGCTTTTTCGTTTAACGCGGCGGGAGGCTTTGCCTCCGCGGAATTCATACGGGTGCCGGTGCGGGGGGTATTTCATACTCCGCGGGTGCCGGTGCCGCCGGGCATGGGAGTGTTTTTTACCCGTTATGGAGAACGTTTGAGCGTGGTTTTTTCATATCTTCGCGGGATGATATCTGAAGCCGGCGCCGATGCGGTTATGGAACGTATTCGCGCGCGGCTCCTGGGAGGCTCCGATGCCGGATAGAAAAAGAACGGTTTCCTGCGATGTCCTGGTTGTCGGCGGCGGGATAGCCGGCACAGCGGCCGCGATAAGCGCGGCGCGCGCAGGGGCGCAGGTGGTGCTGGCCGAGAAAAACAGTTATTTCGGAGGAACTATTGCCGGCGCGATGCATCAGGCGCTCTGCGGGTTCTACGGCCGGAAAAAACCCCCGGCTCCGGACCGTACCATACACGGAGGTTTCGCGGACGAGTTTTGCGCGGCTCTTAAAGGCGCGGAAGTGCGTCAGATGGGCAGGGTTTTTGTTCTTGCCGCCGGTTATAAAAATACCGCCGCTCTGCTGGCTGGGTTTATCCGGGATGAGAAGCGTATTCGTTTTATACGCGGTGTTGTATTTCAGGCGGAATGCCGCAGCCATGTTGTGAGTTCTTTTC
>JAQTZX010000060.1 GCA_028687525.1 Candidatus Omnitrophota bacterium | reverse complement strand
ACTGAATCGATGAAGTCAACCCCGTACCATCGACAAGTAATCTTAAAGATTGAGAATTGCCCGCACCACTTTTCAATAAAAAACCAGTATTAGCCTCAATAACGCCAGCCCCGGAATCCTTGTAAACAACAAATTTACCTTCTGGTCCCGTCGTCCCGATGCCGACGTTGCCGGAACTATTTATGTACATAGCATAATTTGAAGGCGCTATTGATGCTTGATTAGGAATAAAACCAATTCCACCCGTTGAAGCTGATCGCAGGTAAGTATCAACACCGCCTATTTGACCCAAGGAACTAATTCCGGCACCGCTTACCGAACCAAGCTGAATACTTCCCGAGGTTTGGATATTTCCATTCACTGATAGTTGCTGCAACGGTGCCGTCGTCCCGATGCCGACGTTGCCGCCGTTATCATACACCACCGAATTCCCTAATGTGCCGCTCGCGCTCCACTTCGGCACATAGTCCGCTGTCCCCGTTCCAACCGGCACCTGTGTCCCGCTTGCGCCCCCGTATATGGTACCGCTTGCCTTGATATTTCCCACCACATCCAACGTATACGCAGGCGCCGTCGTCCCGATGCCGACGTTGCCGGTACTTAATATTGACATATGCTCTATCGGCTCGCCGATGGCATCGTCATTCACTGAAAAACTCAACCGTCCTTTTGTCCAATCCGAAGTGCTATAGTTTGTCCCGATAAAACTCATCTTAACTTTGTTTGCATCTTCAGTTCCATCAAAAAAGCCGATACCGCCACCCTTCGCGGAAACATTGAGATTATGCAAAGCCATTAAAATATTGTTAGAACTTGCAATATTTTTATCAATTTCCAAACTGTACCCCGGCGCCGTGGTGCCGATGCCGACGTTGCCGTAATTATCAATCCTCATTCTTTCTGATAAACTCGTAATGTTCATCGTTTTAAAAGCCAAAGAGGAACCCCCGGCACTCGCGTCAGTTCTGATACTTGATATTTCAGAATAAACATTACCAGGATTTATAGTTGATAAAGTAAGACGCAGCGCAGCGGTTGCCCCAATATCATTACTATAATTCTGGATTTCAAATAAATTAGATGCCGTGGCCGCGACATGCAAAAACGCATTGGGTGCCGTCGTCCCGATGCCGACGTTGCCGGATGAATTGACATATAACCCTGTCCCGCCGCTTGTACCGCGAAGTTGCGCTGTCCCGCTGACGTCCAGTAAACTCCCCGGACTCGTATTCCCAATGCCGATATTGCCGGCATTTATGGCGAGATCGGCCTGCGCGCCGTTGGCACCCAGAAAAATATTCCCACCCGCGGCAGAGCGTATATACAAATTCGTATCCGAGATTATTTCCGAATCTCCGGCGGTGCCCGCCAGATAAATCTCATCGGTGCCCGACAAATTCGTGATTTTAAACGGGATAGTGCCTGCCGCTGAAACAATATCAAGTTTCGCCCCGGGAGAAGCCGTCCCGATGCCGGCGTTGGTTCCGTTATCATAAATGATACTGTTTCCCAATACGTGGACGGCCGTCCACCGGGAGAGATAACCGGCGGTACCGGAACCTCCGAGAGTACCGGAACCGGAGATTGTCCCCGCGGCGGTAACATTGCCCGCTGAATCCACTGAAAATCTCGAAAGGCCTCCCATCTGCAAATCCATCAGGTTTCCGCTGAATCCTCCCGGGATATTTACAGCTATTATCGTTCCGCCGGCATTACCTTGAAAATAACCGGTAGTAACACCATCCCAAACTCCGTTTCCCAGGGATAATAAACCGTAATTAACGGAATTAGACCCGCTATATACCTGGAGACTGCTTAATCCTCCGGTCTGCAGATCCAAAAGTTTATTCGCAATGCCGGGCGCGGCGGCCTCGGTAACGTTTAATTTCAACCCGGTGTAGCTGCCGGCGGCTTTGTTGATCGCGGCGGCTAAATCATACGCGGTTTCATCTCCCGCAGACGCGGATTTGACAACTGTCCCCGACAATGAGTATCCTGAAGAAGGATTCAGGCTTAAAGCGGAGTTATAACCGGAAATAGTATCGACGTATAGCGAGGAATATGCCAGAGTTGAGGAACCCAGATTGTAGGTGGAATCAAGCGAGGGCAATACATGAGCGCCGAGACGGCCGTTCAAGGTAATGATGTCGGCGGCGGCGTCTCCAAGAGCGATATTACCGTTGGCGTTTAAAGCGCCGGAAACAGTCAATCCGGAATTCAAATAAGCGTTACCTTTTGTTTCCAGGATGCCGCTAATATACAAATCGTTGTTGGTCAAAGCATAGCCGGGGGTCCCGGAAGCGGTCCCGATTTGCGTATACCCCCCTGTCCCGGGAGACACCACCAGAATTTCATTATCCGCGGTCGTGATGTCTACGGGAACATCGTCAAATTTAAGCTGTCCGGCAAACACGGAAGCCGGCGCGAATAACGCCGCTATGCACAACACCCGGACAAAGATGAAAAACTCCCGCATTCCCCCTCCTCTGATGACTCAAGCGTCATCGGAAACAAACAATGCAATACGCTCCCCCGCGGCAGGCCGCTACTCCGCCAAAAACATAAATGCCGGCTCATCCGGCAAAGACTCATCGGAAAGCTTAAGGCTCCCCTTTAAAACCAACGCTCCCGCGAAATCCGCAAGGTTCACGACTCCGCCTTTCCTTATATAGAGAGCGTTGTCCGTGTTCTCTTCCGGCGCGAATGTCCCGTAAATAAAATTCCCTATGAAAAATTGCGGGTCCGCTCTTCCTCCAATGGTCAGCGATTTGGCGCTGAAGGTATCCGACACGGAAACCCCGGCCTCTGCGTCGATAAAAACATCATCCCCGGCATCAGGGACTTCCGCGGGAAACCAGTTCCCGGCATCCTCCCACGCGGACGCGCCGCCGCCGGCGCCGGACCATTGCTTCTCCCCGGCGTAAAGCGCGACAGCAGACAGAAACAACAAAACGCTCAAGCACGAGAACGCCGTTACACCCCGCCGCAGCAAAGAATTCATCCCCATAAATCTTCCCTTACGGCTTAACAAACAGGGCCGCTCCTCCGATATCCATCTTTTCGACTTCCAGCGTGACTTTACCTTTCAAAACCACCATATCCCCCATATCGTCATCTTTATAATCGTACCGGCCGTTCGGGCTGAGCGTCAACAGGTTAAGCCCTATTTCCGCGTCCGTGCGCGGCCTGTCGACATAAACCTGGTTCCCGGACGGATATTCAACCGAATAATAATCGACCAACGGCGCACCCTCGGTACCCATCCTTGAAAAATGCACGGTCAGGCGCCAATCCTTTCCCGATTCCGGCTTGGCGTCTAAAACCAGGACATCACCCCGTTTAATACCGGAAAGATTAGTCAGGAATAATGCCTTTATATTTTTTGAATCGGGGATAATAAAACGGCCGCCCTCGCTTAACGACAGATATCCCGAATGCCCGGGGGCATTGCGCAGAGACACGAACGTAAGCGTTTCACGGGTTGTATTTTTTTTGCTCCTGGTTTTAAAAGCGATTTCTATGCCCGTAACCGACGGGATATCGCCGGAGGAAAGAGATCCGTCTTTCCCCAATTCGGTATTGCTGTTATTGAAATAACGGTAGACAAAATCGACGACTTCCACGCCGAACGTATTTTGCGAAATATTACGCCTGCCGTTAATATCTTCGGCCAGCACCGCTTTTTCCGCGGCGTCATACCTGAAAACAGTCAGGACATCGCCGTCTTTCGCGCAATCGGGATGGAAGGTAAATCGCAGTCTGCTGCCGGCAGGTGCGGCTGACTTCAGGTACATCATCGGGTAATCTTCAGACTTACCCGTCTCACGCAGAGCGGCGGGAACCACCTTGAATTCCTCCGATTCAGGCAGACTCGCTTCCGCGACGGGAACGGCCGTGCCGGACTTTATATGCTTATTTAAAGTATAGCCGGCGATTCCCGTATAAACTTCGTTGGAATCATCAGTCCAGGGCATCACGACGGAAATAGACTGCGGCGAGGCATCCACAACCTCAAGCACATCGCGCAATCCGTATGCGTCGGGCAGACCTTCCACAAGCTCCTCTTCTATACGGCAGGAAACCGATTGCAAAAGAAGCTCATCCTGGGCCGTCTGCCAGCTGTCCAGGGCCGTTTTCAGGCAAAAATATAACGCCCCCGCGATAATCGAAGAAATCGCGATGGAAATCACTAATTCTATCAGCGTAAAACCCCTTGTATTTACTTGAGTTCTATCCATACGTCATCTTCGATCAAAGTTGCCACTGAAGCGACAGGCTTATTAAGGTTGCCGGCTAAAAAGACCTCCACGGTTACCTCCGCGGGGCCGGAATCATGTTTTATAGAACGGAAAATACGCCATTCCGCGTTGTTCATTTTTAAAGGCGGCTCATCCAGCCTGGGGATCCAGATATTCCCTTCATTTTTAATCTGGGATTTGGTAAAGCCCGCGTTTTTTATCCGTTCCATTTCCCAACGGCATAAATTCACCGCCGTGATCATATCGCCCGAAACCACGGCGGAATAAAGGCCGTGTGAGAATAACTGCGTCATCGGAACGAAAAAAATCCCGATAACCGCAAGAGTAATCATGATTTCGATGAAAGTAAACCCCGTTAGAGAACTTTTTCCTCTAACGGTTTTCTCTAACGGGGTGAACCCTTTGCGCCCCATGGATATCCCGGTTTTACTTTCATCCGCGGGAACAAAACAGTGTGCTATTCCCTCAAGAGGATTAATAAACATCGTATTTAACCTGCAGTGTCCGTTTCACGTTATTGCTTGAACCGGTTGAAACAATAACGGACTGGGAAGGATCATTATAGACTTCGAAATAACCCCCGCCCAGAGAAGTCCGCGGAATTAAGCGTTCGGCATCATCGGCGCTGTCTGCCGGCTCTTCCCCGGAGGCGGCGGGCGAAGAACCCGCCTGTCCCCTCATGGCGCTCACGGTCTGGGCTATTCCGGCCTCAGCCAGGTAAAGCGCGCGCACCCTGTCCAGTTCGGTCCGGCTTGAGGTAAGCACATTGTAAAAAAGAGCCATCATGGTAACCCCCAGCAAAGAGATGGTCAGTAAAACGACCAGAACGATTAAAAGTACCGCGCCCCGTTTTTTCACCATTCCGACGGGACCTCCCCTTTGCTTTTGCCCCATTTTCCGTCCAGCGGATCGGTTATATCCACGATAACTTTAGCTTTATCCTTGAAATATACCCATCCGCCGTCATTCGGAGGATCATCGCCGCTGTTAAGATCCTCAAGAATACTGTTGCCGGATTTCGAAGAGATCATCTCCGGAGGTATCTTTTCCAGGTACGGTTGCTGCACGCCCATATCATCGTACGATTTTGTCAATAGATCATTCAGCGAAGACGGGTATTCCCCTTCTTTCGCCCGGTATAAAGAAACCCTCGTCCGCAAAGTATTCAAGTTGGTTACCGTGGCGGAAATCCGCGCCTCTGAATCGAAACCGACAAAATTCGGCACCATCGTAGCCGCCAGAATGGCGATAATGGAAATCACGATCAACAGTTCAAGCAGGGTAAACCCGTCAGGCCACCGGTTAAAACCGGCGGATTTCTCCAACGGGGTAAAAAACCTGCGCGTCATATGTGCCATCTTAATCCCCCTCGCCATTTTATGGAAGCAGGCATGAAAACCTGCTCCCTGTTTTTCATCTTCTTACGACATTAATCAGATTAAATATCGGCATTAGAACAGCTAAAGCGATGAACGCCACAACCAATCCCATGCCTAAAAGCATCGCGGGTTCAAGCAAGCTGGTCAAATTCCGCACGGTATATTCAATCTCGGGCTCATAAAAATCTGCTATCTCGTCAAACATCTTATCCAATCTCCCGCTATGCTCTCCCGTGTTGATCAACTGTATCACCAGCGAGGGGAAAAGCCCGGAAGCCTTGAACGGCTCGGATACGCTTTGCCCGTGGGCAATGGCAATACGGGTATCTTTGATGACTTTCCTCAAAGCGCTGTTGGATACGGTAGCCTCTACCACCGACAACGCCTCATAAACAGGTATCCCCGACTGGATAAGGCTGGCAAGAGACCGGGAAAAACGGCTGACTATGATTTTAAGGATCAACGGTCCGAAAAGCGGCAAACGTAAAATAAAAGAATCCACGGCAAATCTTCCCTGTTCCGAACGGTAATAGGCCCGGAACCGGTTTAATCCGATAAGGCCGGCCAGCAGAAACGCCCACCAGAAATTCCTTAACATACCGCTCATGAATAAAATAATTCTTGTGGGAATCGGAGGTTTTACGGAGGACGCTTCGAATATAGTTACAAAGCGGGGCAGGACTCCCACCAAAACAAAGTTGACGATCAAAAAAGCCACACCCGCCAGGACAGCAGGATAAACCAGCGCCGCCTGTAAACGGCTGCGCAGGGCAAGTTCCTGGGTGCTCAATTTAGCCAAACGGTTCAGTATCTTGTCTAATAAACCTCCCGTTTCCCCCACATTGACAAGATTAACGTACAAACGCGGAAAAACTTCGGGATATTTCGACAGCGCCGCCGAAAAACTACTCCCGCTTTCCAATTGGAATACCAGATTTTTAATTATCTGCTTGAAGCGGGCGTTTCCCGTTTCTCCGGCAATACTATTAAGGCTTTGGATTAAAGGTTCCCCTGTCGAGATAAGCGTGGCAAGCTGGCGGGTAAACGAAAGTATATCCTGATGAGAAATCTTCTTCTTATAAAAACCGAATACGGAGTTTACATTACTTTGAACGGCTTGTAAAGAAATACTTACCGGGCTCAATCCTAATTTTTCAATGGCGGACGCGGCATTAATTTCTCCTTCAGCGTTAATAATACCGTTGACTAACTTACCGTTTGGGTCTCTCGCTTTATAGGCAAAGGATAACATGGCATCTCTCGCAGTCTGTGGAGCCCCACGGGCAAAGCTCGTGGGGCGGAACCATGAGCAAAGGCCCGCGGCTGAAGCCGTGGCCTACGTCGAATGGTTGAAAAAATCCTCCCCGTATTTATTCTCCCTCCGGCTCTGCCGCTTTTTCAGCTTCAACCTTCTGCCGCGCCTCCGCTTTCACCCGGGCCGCTTCTTCCCGTTGCTTCCGTATCTCCTCCTGCTTGGCTGCCTTCTCGAATTCAGCCTTATGCCGCGCTTCTTCTTTCAGCCGCGCCGCCTCTTCCCGCTGTTTCTGCAACTCTTCCTGTCTGGCCGCCTTCTCGGATTCGGCTTTCTGCCGCGCCTCTTCTTTCAGCCGCGCCGCCTCTTCCCTCTGCTTCTGCAACTCTTCTTGTCTGGCCGCTTTCTCGGATTCGGCTTTCTGCCGCGCTTCTTCTTGCTGTCTTTGTATCTTTTCCAGGATCTTCTTCATATTCTCTTC
>JAQTZX010000059.1 GCA_028687525.1 Candidatus Omnitrophota bacterium | reverse complement strand
TACCGGAATATAAAGAGCGCATAAAATACGTGACTAACGGTGTTCATCCGCACACCTGGATATCCGAGCGGTTCATGGATTTATTCGGCCAGTTCCCGGGGGTGTTCAGGGATTTCCGGGCGAATCCGTTTGTTCTGGTTCATGCCGGAGATCTCAGAGGGGACGGGGAATTCCGCGGGCAGTTGTGGAACGCGCATCAGGGAAATAAGGAGCATTTGTGTTCCCTGCTGGAAAAGTGGAAGTTTAAAAAAGATGTTTTTACGGTATGCTGGGCGCGGCGATGGGCGGCTTATAAAAGGCCCAGTTTGATACTGCAGGATATCGAACGACTGGTCCGTATCGCGCGGGAGAGCGGTCCGTTGCAGATAATCTTTGCGGGAAAGGCGCATCCTAACGATAATATGGGCCGGCTTTATATTAATGAGATGCTTGAGGCGATAGATTCTCTCGGGGATGAGTATGATATTCTTAAGATTATTGCTCTCGAGAATTATGATATCGCTATGGCCAAAACGCTTGTCAGCGGTTCGGATGTGTGGTTGAATAATCCGCTTCCTCCGTTTGAAGCCTCCGGCACCAGCGGGATGAAGGCGATCTTGAACGGGGTCCTCCAGATAAGCACTTATGACGGATGGATCGCCGAGGCGGCGGACAGGGATATAGGTACGATTTTCGGCTACAGGAACGGCGAGAACAATGTGGGCAGTGAGATGGATCTGCATCTGGATGATGATTCGGAAAAATTGTATACTGCTTTGGAGGCGATGGTGAAGTTGTATTACCGGATTAACCGCGCGGGGAGTGTGGATATTCATTCTCATTGGATAGATATGATGATAAACTGTCTGGTGGTAGGGGGGTATTTTAACACGTACCGTATGCTGGATGAATATAAGTACAAGATTTTGAATCCGGATGCCGAGGCGGCGGTGAGGTAACAGCATGATGAAAAATCCTGCCTGCCGGCAGGCCCAAGCTGCCGCGTTGCGTGCGTCGTTCCTTTTTGTGCCGGCCGGTATAATTTAGCGTTTGGGTATGGGAATAGAGGTGTTGGCGGTATAACCGTATTCATATTTGAGAAGGAAAAATGAAAAAGAGAAATCCTTTTGCGGTAAATGTTTTTCAACTGGTATTGTCGTTCGGGATGGTTTTTGGTCCTGTTCTGCCTTACACGTTTGCGCAGGATGAAGATGGTTTTAAAAAGGCGCAGTGGTTTTTTCAGCATGAGAATTATGAAGAGGCGCTTTCGCTTTTGAAGGATTTGAGGACCCGGATTCCCCAATCATCGGAAATTGCCTGTTACCTGGGGATGACGTACAAGCGCCTGCAGGATTTTTTAGCGGCTAAACCGCATCTGGAAGCCGCGGTGACCCTGCGTCCGAACGTGAAGAACGCGTATCTGGAATTGATCGATTTGCTTTATCAATGCGAGGATCTAGACGGTGCGAAGCAGTGGATAGCGGAGGCGGAGAAGGAGTCGGTCAATCCGGCTCAACTGGCTTTTTTTAAAGGCCTCGTTTTTTTGAAAAAGGGGACGGATCCTCAAGGGGCGGTTGATTCGTTCGAAGAGGCGGCGAAGCTTAATCCCGCGCTTGCTCAATCCGTCAAATATCAGATAGGTTTGGCGTACATACAATTGGATAAACTCAAGGAAGCCAAGAGTATGTTCAAGGAGGTTGTTGCCAAAGACCCGGCGACGGACCTGGCGAAGTTCGCCAATGAGTATATGAACGCGATTTCCCGGCGGCAGGAAGCGAGTAAACCTTTCCATGGAAGCGTGGGGTATTCGGTGCAATATGACGATAATGTTATTTTCAGGCCTAACGACGATGCGCTGGCCACGGATGTTTCCAAGGATGACGATTGGAAACAGGTTTTTACCGCCAGGGGGGATTATAATTTCAGGATCAATAAGCATTTCGGCATAAAGACGGGGTTTTCCTGGTATGGTTCGAAGCATAACGATCTGGGGTATTATGATGTGATGAGCTATGATTTGCCTGTGCAGCCGACGTTTTATTTCAAGAACGCGGCAATCGCCTTCCCCGTGCATTACAATTACGTGAGTGTTAATGATGAAAAATACCTGGGAACTATGGGGTTCGGCAATGTCAACAGCGTGATGCTGGGGAAGAGACATATGGCTCAACTCCAGCTGCAATACAATAAGAAAGATTTCCATTGGGATGTTTCGGACCCCGCGGATGTTAAAAAGAGCGATGAATACCTTTGGGCCGTCGGTTGGTTTTATTTCTTCACCAGGGACCGGGAAGGGCTTTTAAATCTGCGTTACGCGATGAATTATGACGACGCGAAGGGCGCTAACTGGCGGTACCGCGGGAACCGCGTTACTTTTTCCGCGGTGGTTCCGCTGATTGAGAAATTGAAATGGAATTTAGTCTGGGATTATTTCCGGCAGGATTTCTTCAAAAAGAACACGATATACGATAAGTACCGTAATGACGAAGTATATTCGGTGATAAACCTTTTGGCGTATGAGATATACGAGAATACCGAGGTGCAGTTACAGCATGCTTTTGTGTATGACGACGCCAATATCGGGGCGTATAAATTCAAAAAAAATACGTATAGCGTAGGATTAAAATACAGGTTTTAACCGTATAAAAGGAGCGTGATCGATTATGCGTAAGGTACAGGTATTAGTCGGTGTGTTTTTGTTGCTCGCGGTGCACGGATTTTCATATGCGCAGGCTCCGGTTTCCGCAGGGGTGATCGGAAGCATCACTTTTCTGGAAGGAGTATCCGATATCGCGCGGGATAACCGGAACGCCGAATTCGTCAAAGAAAAAGAGCCGGTATATATTAATGACATTATCAGGACAAAGAGTTACTCCAAGGCGGAGATCACGTTCCTGGATAAGAGTGTGTTAAGATTAGCTCCGGATACCTCGATTTCGTTAGAAGAGTACCGGATAGGCGGTGATAACCGGAGAGAATTTTCCCGCATAAAACTGTCCCGGGGCAGGATAGAGGCAGTTGTTTCCAAGACCGGCACGCCGGATACTTTTCTGATTGAGACTCCCAATGCCCGGGGAACGGTCAAGGGCTCGGATATATTCTGCAGTTATCTGGGGGGTAAAACGGGCGTTTTTGTGGCGGAAGGCGCGATCTCGGTTTTTAATTCCGCCGTACCCGGAGAGAAAGTGAAAGTAACAAAAGATAATTGTGTCGTGGTGCCTTTTGATAAGGCTCCCGGGGAAATAAGGGCTGTCCGTGTCGCGGAGATGGCTTATTTTAAAAGCAGTGTGGGACCCGCGTTTATCAAGAAATGGATCCCTTCCAAGGATTCCACGCAGATGAACGGCGTTATCGTCGCGTTGACGGGGGCGGTGCGTCTTTATAAGAAAGGCGCAAATGACTGGAGGGAACCGAAATCGAACGATATTATTGCCGAGGGCGATAAGATCCAGACCGAGGAGAACTCGACTGCCGAGATCCGCATGAGCAACGGCAATACGATAGTGATCCAGCCTTACACGGAATTAAGTTTTACTACGTTACGCTATGATCCCGCGTCGAGCAATTACGAGAATACGTTGGCGGTTTCCCGGGGCAGGTTAAGCGCGGTGGTGATCAGGACCAAGGATCAAATGGCTTTTCAGGTACAGACCCCTACCGCGATATGCGGTGTCCGGGGGACTTTCATGGAAGTTGTGGTTAATCCTTCCGCCGCCGGGGCTGTTCCTCAAGGGGGGCCGGTTCAGCCTGCCACGCAGGTATTTTTCGAGGGGGGGAACGGTTATGTTACCAGTAATATTACCGGCACTACCCGGGAGATCGGAGCGGGACAGAACGCCCTTGTTGACGCCATGGGCAATGTTTCGGCTCCTTTGGATACCGCGCCCGAACAGAGAAGCGCGATGTTCCAGGTGTGGACTTCCGCGCATACTATGAATAATTATTCTACTGCCGAGGGGGCTACGGGTGTGGGAAGCAATAATCAACAGCAGTCTCTGCCGGTGGTGGGTCCGCAGTCGGGAGTGGATGCCGCGCCTATGAACGAGGACATCAAGAATTACCTGGATGAGATTTCCAATCTTGACCTTGAGGAGTTGACAAATGAACCGGTGATCCAGACTATTTATGATAAATCGCTGCCTTTTATAGAGGGGCCTGAGTATGAGTATGGGTATGGGATTACTGGCGGTACCGCTTCAGTGTCTCTGTTTGATAATAACTCCTGGAGTATGATCACCAGCGGTACTTGGATTGGAGATTTGACTGAGGTGAATGCGGTATTCGGGTCAGGGAGTGATAGTGTTGTTTTTGAAGGTTCAGGTGAGAACGGGGTGTGGTCGGGGGATGTAACCGGTCATATTGAGAGCGCAGACGCGTATTTTTCCGGAGTCATGAACGGTACATATGAGGGAGTGGAAGGGGGCAGCGGGACTTTCACGGGATCCGGTTCCGGCACATATTCCGATACACCTCCCGGTGGTTATGATGTTTCTCCGTAATGTCTCCTGTTTTTTGATTTTACACCGGCTGTTGTCCACAAGGATAACAGCCGGTGTTTTATCGGGTTTTAAATAATTCGGTTTTAAATAATTCTTTCCTTTTCAATATTTTCTGCTATAATACATCTCCTTTCAATGATCCCGCCAAAGGCAGGGAAATAAACGAAAGTATAAAAGACAGGTACAAGGGTATGATTTCCGTTAATAATGTTTCTCTTCAATTCGGACAGCGGAAGCTTTTTTCCGATGTGAATATCGTGTTTGCGTCCGGCAATTGTTATGGTTTGATCGGGGCGAATGGTTCGGGGAAGTCTACTTTTCTGAAGATTTTGTCTGGCGAGATCGATTCTACGACGGGGAATGTCACGGTAGCTCCGGGTAAGAGGGTTTCGGTGTTGAAGCAGAACCAGTTTGCCTTTGATGAGTACACGGTGCTGACTACGGTGATCATGGGGCATAAGAGGCTCTATGAGATTATTACCGATAAGGACGCGTTGTACGCCAGGACCCCGTTTACCGAGGAGGATGGGATGCGCGCTTCGGAATTGGAGGCGGAGTTTGCAGAGCTTGAGGGATGGAGCGCGGAGTCGGATGCGGCCAAGCTGTTGAGCGATTTGGGCATTGAGGAATCCTTTCATTCGGCCCAGATGAAACAGTTGGAGGCGGGGATGAAGGTAAGGGTGTTGTTAGCGCAGGCGCTTTTCGGGAATCCGGATGTCCTGCTTCTGGACGAGCCCACCAATCACCTGGACGTGGAGTCGTGCATGTGGCTGGAAGAGTTTTTGTGCGATTTCGAGAATACGGCGATCGTAGTCTCGCATGACCGGCATTTTCTCGATAAGGTGTGCACGCATATCGCGGATATAGATTTCGGGAAGATAAAGCTGTATACGGGGAATTATTCGTTCTGGTCTGAAGCAAGCCAGCTGGCGGCGCGCCAGCGCAGTCAGGCGAACAAGAAGATCGAGGAGCAGCGCGCGGAGTTGAAGGAATTCATCATGCGCTTTGCCAATAATGCTTCCAAGTCGCGGCAGGCGACCAGCAGGAAAAAGATTTTGGAGAAGCTGAAGGTTGAGGAGATCGAGCCTTCTTCGCGCAATTATCCGTACATTAATTTCGAGCAGGAACGCGAGGCGGGGAATGATTTGTTGTTCATAGAGAGTTTGTCGAAGTCTATTGACGGGCAGGTGATGTTCGAGCGGTTGAATCTTGTCATCCATAAAGGGGATAAGGTTGCTTTCGTGGGGCAGAATGACCTTGCTAAAACTACGCTTTTCCAGGTGTTGATGAATGAGTCGCCGGCTGACGGCGGGAGCTTTAAGTGGGGGATCTCGACTTCGCGGGCGTATTATCCGCGGGATAACGCCGCGTTCTTCGGCACGGAATTGTGCATTATGGACTGGCTCCGGCAGTATTCGAAAAATAAAGACCAGGAATTTATCCGCGCGTTCCTGGGCAGGATGCTTTTTTCGGGGGAAGATTCTTTGAAACCGGTGAATGTGCTCTCCGGCGGAGAGAAGGCCAGGTGCATGTTCGCGCGCATGATGGTCGCCCAGCCGAATGTGATTATCCTGGATGAGCCGACTAATCACCTTGATTTGGAATCGATTACTTCTTTGAACCGGGGGCTGGAGAAATTTAAGGGAACGATACTATTTTCGTCTCAGGACCACCAGCTGGTGCAGACGGTGGCGAACCGTATCATCGAGGTAACGCCCGAAGGGTATATCGACCGGGCGGGAGTGACGTTCGACGAGTATCTGTCGAATGAGCAGGTCAGACAGCAGCGCCGGGATATGCACGCGGCGGTAAGATAAAAAATCCGGCAGACATTTGAAACCGGGGACGGTCCTGTTTTTAAAAATAGCACCGCTCCGGTTTTTTATTTTTCGGAAGGCATAGGGGGGTGTTTGCCGGCATGCCTCAAGGCGGTACCCGGTACCGTTTTGATCCGGTACCGGGTACAGAAAGATCCGGTACCGGGTACAGAAATGGAGATTGTTGTGAAAGCGGTTTCCGGTTTTATTTCGGATACCTTGAAAGATTTCTTTTTACAGGGTATATTTTTGTTAAGCTGATAAACACAAATATCAATCACTAAACGAACCAGATGGCAGTCAGATTTAAAAAAACCGCAGTTTTTATTTTGGCTTTCCTATTGATGTTTGAGCAGTCCGGTTTCACTCAAATATCCGACCGGATTTTTCCCGTGTATTTCACTCCGTCGAACGCTGTGCTTACCGATAAATTCCGTCCCGTGCACTTACGGTATTTGAGTTTTATTCCCGGAGACAACAGTTTTCAGCTTTTGTTGGATAAGGGCGGCGCTAAGGATCTTTCTATCGATGCGCTTCAGGCGTCGGCCCGTCAGGTGATGGATTATTTTTTTATAGGTTTGACTTTACCTAACGAGAGTTTTTGGGTGAATCTCAGGCCTGACCAGCCCCGGAATATTATCGGACCGGAACTTGAAAAGACGGATGTGGGAAAGGTTTTTCTTGAGGCGGATGTGAACTTGAAGAAGGACCTGGCCCGTTTTACCTCTCCCGATACTCCCGAAGGAAAACAATACTGGGATGCTCTGTACGCCAAAGCGGAAGAATTGTTCGGTTCCGATGAGATGTCTCTGCCGACATTCACCAGGCCGTGGATCGTGCCGGGCGAGATTATCATCCGGCGGAACGCGGCGGGAGCCTATATTTACAAGGCGACCCTGCGGGTATATCTGGAACAGGATTATTTTAAAAACAGTTCCGTCTTCGCGTTTGAGGATGAGCGGATGAAGATGCTCAATGAGTATTCTTCCGCGCTGGTCCGGAAGCTTATTATACCTATGCTCAGCCGGGAAGTGAATGTCTCCCGGCGTTACGCGCCGTTGCGGCAGGTGTATTATTCGCTTATCATGAGCCAGTGGTTTAAGGAGCATTTTTCGGAAAAGGG
>JAQTZX010000058.1 GCA_028687525.1 Candidatus Omnitrophota bacterium | reverse complement strand
GCTAAAATTAAACGGGAAAGAATACGATGATTATTGCCATAGACGGCCCCGCGGGGGCGGGAAAAAGCACCATCGCCCGCATGATAGCTAAAAAAATGAGGTTTACGTATATCGATACCGGAGCAATGTACCGGGCTCTGACTTTAAAAGTCCTGGATGCCGGTATCGATCCGAAAAAAACGAGCCGTATCATCCGGGCTGCGCGGGATATCGATATTGAGCTTGTGAGTTTGAACAGCGGAGGATTAAAGGTTTTGTTGGACGGTAAAAACGTCTCCCGGGCCATCCGTCATCCGCGTATTACGAAAATGGTTTCCGATATTGCCAAGATCAAGGGGGTGCGCACGGTAATGGTGGAATTGCAGCGCAGGCTTGCCCGGGGGAAAAATTGTGTCCTTGAAGGGCGGGATACCGGAACAGTGGTTTTCCCGAAAGCCGAAAAAAAATTCTTTCTCGACGCCGACTTTGCCGAGCGGGTAAAGCGGCGGCATAAGGAATTTCGGGAAAAACCGGATATGACGCAGGTGAAGGCTGATGATGTGGCCGCGGATTTGCGCAACCGGGATACCATCGATTCCACGCGCAAAGTCGCGCCATTGAAACGGGCAGAGGACGCTATTTACGTTGATACCACGCACATGACTATTGTGCGGGTTATAAACGAGTTGTTACGGCACATAAATGGATAAATCTCTGATACGTAATTTTTCCATCATTGCTCATATCGACCACGGAAAGTCCACGCTCGCGGACCGCATCCTTGAGATAACCGGAGCCATGGACAGGCGGAACGTAAAAGAACAGGTCCTGGATGATATGGATCTTGAACGGGAGCGCGGCATAACCATCAAGGCTTCTACTGTGCGCCTGGCCTACCGGGCTTCGGATGGTAAAGAATATGTGTTTAATCTCATCGATACTCCGGGCCATGTTGATTTTACCTATGAGGTTTCCAAATCATTGTCCGCATGCGAAGGGGCGGTATTGGTCATTGACGCTTCTCAAGGGATTGAAGCGCAGACTATCGCCAATTATTACCTGGCGTTGGAAAATAATCTTGAAATAATCCCGGTGCTTAATAAAGTTGATCTTGCCAGTATCGATATCTCTCATATGAAGGAGCAGATAATCGGTGTCCTTGGTTTCCGGGAAGAGGATATAATCCTGGCTTCCGCCAAGGCAGGCACGGGTGTGAAAGATATCCTTGAGCGTATTGTTCACGTTATCCCTCCGCCGCCGGGGGACGAAAATCTGGAAATCGCGCCCAAGGCCCTTGTTTTTGACTGCCGGTACGATGCGTACCGCGGCGTGGTTATTTTCGTGAAGATGATTGAAGGGAGGCTTGATATCCGCACCCAGTTAAAACTGATGAATTCCGGTGCGGTATACAAGATCGAAGAACTGGGTGTTTTTAAGGATTTGAAATATCTGAAAGTGGACGGCCTGACCTGCGGCGAAGTAGGTTATATTATCGCCAATATCCGCGATCCGCGGGAGATCATTATCGGCGACACCATAACCGATGTGAAAAATCCCTGTGCGGAGGCCCTGCCGGGATACCGGAAATTGAAGCCGCTGGTTTATTGCGGGGTTTACCCGGTCAACCCGGGGGATTTTCCCAATCTGCGCGATGCCATGGATAAATTACGTCTTTCCGACGCTTCTTTCGTGTTTGAAGTGGAGAACAGCCAGTCTTTCGGGCTGGGATTCCGCTGCGGGTTCCTCGGGCTTCTTCATATGGAGATCGTGCAGGAGCGGCTGGAGCGGGAATATAATTTGAACCTGATCCTGACTGTTCCCAATGTTGTCTACCGGGTCAGGAAAAATGACGGGGAGCTCATCGAAGTGGATACTCCCGCGAAATATCCTTCTCCAAATGATATTCAGGAGGCAAGCGAACCGTTTGCCTGTTTGCTGATGATCATCCCCGTTGAGAACATCGATCCGGTGTGTGAATTCGTGAAATCCCGGCGCGGAACGTTTAATTCCAAGGAATACCTGGGTACCGACCGGATCAAGCTTAATTTCGACATCCCGCTTTCCGAGATCATCGTTGATTTCTACGACCGTCTAAAGTCCCTTACCCGGGGGTACGGTTCGATGGATTACGAGGTCAAGGATTATGTCCCGATAAAACTGGTTAAACTGGATATCCTTTTGAACGGTTCGGTTTGCGACGCGTTCTCATCCCTGATGTACAAGGAAAAAGCAAACACTAAGGCGCGCGCCCTGGTCAGCAAGCTCAGGGAGCTCATACCGCGGCAGCTCTACGAAGTTATCATACAGGCGGCTATCGGGACCCAGATCCTGGCTTCTGAACGGGTAGGCCCGCTCAAGAAACATATGACCGCAAAATGTTCCGGCGGGGACATTACCCGTAAACGCAAACTCTGGAATATCCAAAAGGAAGGTAAAAAACGGCTCAAACAAGTCGGGAAAATAGAGGTCCCGCAGGAGGCTTTTCTTGAAGTTTTGAAGATAAATTAACCGGGGGGGAAACACTATGAAGAAAGAATTGAAGGAGCGCATTAAGACCGAGATAAAAGAATACCTGGAAGCGGGGATTTTTGCCGCCATTATCGCTTTATTTATCATAAGGCCGTTTATAATCCAGACTTTCAAGATCCCCACCGGATCGATGCGTCCGACTTTGATCGAGCGTGATCTTATTCTGGTCAATAAATTTATTTATGGCCCGAAAGTCCCGTTGACATCCTTGAGGCTGCCCGGGTTGCGCCAACCGGTCAGGGGGGATGTTATAGTTTTTATCTTTCCCGAAGACCCGCGTAAATTTTTTATCAAGCGTCTGGTCGGCCTTCCCGGTGAGACTATCGAGCTTAAGGAGGGGACCGTGTATGTGAATGATAAGCCGGTGCTGGATCCTATTTTTACCAAGATTTATTATTATAACCGGGGCGACTACGCCAAGGAGGGGCAGAAGATAACTGTTCCGAAAGACGGCTATTTTGTGCTTGGCGATAATTCCGCTTCGTCACTGGACAGCCGTTATTGGGGATTTGTGCCTAAGAATAATCTGTTGGGTAAAGCAATCGTGATCTATTTTCCATTTAACCGGATACGGCTTATAAAATAAGGTTTCTCAATGAATATCGCCAATAAGATATCGTTATTCAGGCTTCTTAGTGTTCCGTTTTTCATCGCCTGCCTGTATTATTCTTCCGAGCGGCCGTTTTTGCGGATTTACGCTTTAGCCATATTCCTTCTTGCGGTGCTTTCTGACGCTGTCGACGGGTATATCGCCAGGAAAACCAAGCAGAAATCGCAGGCAGGTCTGGTACTCGATCCGCTGGCGGATAAGATCCTGCTTCTGAGTGCTTTTGTTTTATTATATATTTTGCACGATATTCCGTTTTGGGCGCTTTTGATAGTGATTACGCGGGATGTGCTTATACTGCTTGGTTGTGTGGTTATTTATTTGATAAAACAAAATATCAATATATACCCTTCACAGTGGGGAAAATTGACCACTACATCCCAGATGTCGTTTGTGCTTAGTTCTCTGTTAAATTTTCGTTTTTCGTATGTTGTTTTATGGATCGCGGTTTTATGCACGGTTGTTTCCGGGGCTCTGTATGTGCGAAAAGGATTTTTTATTTTGTACGGACAGAACGGCGGCGCTAAAAAATAGCTTATGCTTTATTTTATTTCCGCAATAATCTTCAGTTATATCATCGGTGCTATTCCGACCGCGTATATTTTTTGCAGGGTGATTAAGGGCGTGGATATCCGTACGGTGGGATCGGGAAATGTCGGTGCGACCAACGCCATGCGCGTGCTGGGGAATGTGTGGGGCGTGACGGTTTTGTTTCTTGATGTGCTGAAGGGGGTATTGCCGGTAACGTTTCTGGGGAATACGCTTGGTTCTTCTCTCCCGGTCGAACAGGGTGAGCTTGTACGTATTATCCTGGGATTAAGCTGTATCTGCGGGCACAATTGGACCATATTCCTGGGATTTAAAGGGGGAAAAGGAGTAGCTACCACATTGGGTGTGCTCATCGGTTTGGCAATAGCTATCAGCGGGGTACGGTTGGTGTTGGGATTAGTAATTGTCACCTGGGTTCTTGTTTTTTCCATAGCCAGGATCGTTTCCATGGCATCGGTCGTTTCCGCCATAGCCTTTCCATTCTATCTGTTTTTGTTAAAGCAGTCAAATATCCTTTTTTACTCCGGGGTCATATTTTCGGTTTTTATAATTTTCCGCCACAAATCAAATATCAAACGGCTTATTAAAGGGGAAGAGAAGAGGTTGTTCTAAGAACCGCAAGTTTAGTCGAACAAAAAGGTTGTTTTTTTCGTGAAACCGCTTTCTTTTTCCGGGAATATCGTCTTGAAAATAGCATAATTGCAATGGTATACTTATATCGGGACAAGTTTTTTTAGATTATTAGAAAATAGTTTTAAAAAGTGTTAAATATCCCCACCAGCGAGCCGTAAAATTTTAGAAAATTTTACCTGGCATACGGAAGGTAAAGGGGATAGCCGGGTTACCGTATCGGTAACCCGGTACACTAAAAGGGAGCAAGACAATGCGAGACCTGGTATTCAGGAATATGACTTCAAATAATCATAAGAGACGGGTAGTCGCTTGTTCCGAAGTCATGGATAATGGCGGGGTGCGCAGTATTGTCCGTCGTCATTTTGTCTGCCTGGTCAACGAGATAACCTCCGGACAGGTTCAAAAACCTGTTTCTTATTTGCATATTGTCAGAGAGAAAAATTCATATGAGCAGAGAGAGCGGTTTTTTTGTCGTTTAAAGGGGAGTATTTTAGCGGTGAACAATGAGCGGTTTTTTCGCATTACTTTTGTCCACTCCCTTAAAATTTGTTTATCAGCCATCCCGCAGGGGATGAGTAAATAAAAGCGTGTAATATACCGTTTTATTTCCGGAAAATTCTCTTCCAGCCGGGGGGCGGAAGGTGTACAGAGAATTTTAAGCCGGATTGACAAAAAAGGGTCAGTCCGGTTTTTGTCTTTTACGGCCTTGAAAAAGAGGTGCGGAAATGCTATACTATTATATTAAATTTAACTCAGCAAAAAGCCAGCCAATCACTCAAGAGGTGCCGATGCGAAAAATAACTTTCGTTTTGCTCATGGTTTTTATGGCCATGAGTATGGTTGTGTCCTTTCCCGGAATTTCTTTCGCCGCTTTTTCCATTTCGGTTACTCCTTATCAGGGTGGTTATGATTTGCGTTATGAAAGAGTCAGCCTGCATACCGGCAGGATAAACCGGGAGGTTACCGTAAGAGTCACCTCTGACATCGGAAAACAGTATCGCGTAATCCAGACTATTCTTGATCCTTTGACCAATGCGCAGGGTAAGATTTTGCCTTCCGGGAGTTTCGTTGTTTACGGGCTACGGGGGAGCAATAGATCCGGGACTTTGAGTGTTGAAACCGAACGGCCGGTTGGTTTCGGCAGGGAATATTTGTATACTTCGGGAGTGAACGGTGCCTCGGATTCTTTTGTGCTGGTGTATGGTATCGTCCCGGACCAGGATTTTGAATCCGGATCATACCGGGGAAGAATGGCTTTTACCCTGGAGCCGGTTGACAGCGCACAGGCGCCGGTCAATGTCTATTTGACTATCCTTGCCGAGGTGGAAGCCCAACCTTTATTTGAAGTAGTTACTCCCAATCTTTCAAAAGAGATAGTTCTTTGTCCCGATAGACAGGAACCGGGTTCCAACATGGTCGTGTTCAAGATCAAAGGCGGTCTGGGCAGGCAGTTTCGGATACAGCAGGTGGTTACCGAACAGCCCCTGTCCCTTGAAGGCGGGTTTCTGGACTGGGCGGCAATAAAGTTCGCCGGCAGGGATAATCAGAAAGGGGCGGTCATAAACAGGGAAACCCCGTTGTCCCTGCGCCAGGAGGTTATCTACGAATCTTCTTCTTCCGGCGAAGCGGATACTTTTGCCGTTGATTACGGTTTGAATGATATATCTGCTAAGAAAGCGGGAAAATACAGGACAAGCATAAAATATCTGTTGGATGTTCCCGGCTCGGAATTGAAGCTTATTGATTCGGTTACCTTGATTGTGGATAATCCCCGGGTACTTGAACTGCTGGTTACGCCTGAAGCAGGAGGGGTTATCCGTTTTACCGGAGTGCGGCCGTCTCAATCCGTAAAAGGGTCGGAAGTGGTGATTGCTGTAAGGTCGAATACCGGCCGGCAATACCAG
The DNA here is from genome assembly GCA_028687525.1 of Candidatus Omnitrophota bacterium. Taxonomy (GTDB): domain Bacteria; phylum Omnitrophota; class Gorgyraeia; order Gygaellales; family Profunditerraquicolaceae; genus JAQTZX01. Next base: position 1,255 of record JAQTZX010000058.1, on the reverse strand, counting down.
GTCACACAGCGTATGCTTTCCGATATGGTTAATACTAACGGGGACATCTTATCCTCCCGGTTCCTCAAAATAAGAGAAGAAGGAATGGATACCAAAGGTATTTTGAAGTTCCCTTCGGCAGTGCCTTTAGCCGCAGGTGAGATCAGCTTGTTCGTTTCCGATCCTTTGGGATCGGGGGACAAGTTTAAGGTCATCTATGAATTAACCCCGTCCTTGGACATCAAGGCGGGCGATTATTCCGCTAAGATCGTTTATTCGATCCTGGAATTATGAAAAAGAAAGGAGGTGAATGAATATGAAAAGATTGATCTTTGTATACGTGTGCAGCAGCGTGGTGCTTTTCGGTTTCCCCCGCGCAGGATGGTGTGTGGATCCTTCGCAGACAGTGGATATGACGGCCCAGGTCCAGTCCGAAAACAGCATTTCCGTTTCTATCAGCAAAATCGTGGGTACTACGTGGTCAACCGCGACAGCAGTTGCTTTCGGCCAGCTGAATTATGATTCCACCAACAATATCTTTACCGCCGGTTGTTATTACGCGGTTGACGTGAATGTGAATTCGAACGCGACAAACTGGACAGTGACGCATACCATCAACAAGAATATCGCGCTTACAACCGATGCCACGAAGACCCTGAATGACAACATTAATGTTTCTTTTGTAAAGCAGAATGCGTCGACTTCCACGGAACTCGGCAAATACAGTTTGACGAAGAGCAATAATAAGGCATACACGAAGTCTCAAATCGGGGTTTCCAGCGGGAACTGGCTCAGGATTTATTACGGGATAGCCACCGGTACGGGAGATGGAGAAGGAGCGGTTCCTGTTACTTCCGATAAACCCGCGGGTACATACTCGGGGCAGGTCAAGGTTACGCTTACTGCCAGTTAATTGGGGTGAAGGATACGATGCCGAAATCTTTTTACAGCCGGGGATTATTATCGGCTTTGGTTTATGTAAGTCTGTGCCTGGTATGCGCGGAGGCTTCGACTCTGCGTATTAATCAGCCCAAAATCCGCCTGTTTATTCCTCCCGGCGGGGCGCAGGCCGGCATTATCGAAGTTGACAATACTTCCGAAGATACCTTGAAAGTCAAGGCTTATATGGAAGATTGGGTATATGCGCCTTTGGGAGACGGAACAAAGACTTTTTCTCATCCGGGGCAGATGTCTTTTTCCGCGAGCCCGTGGATAAGTTTCGCTCCGGCAGAGTTTGTCATACCTCCTTTCGGCAGGCAAATAGTCAATTACCGCG
>JAQTZX010000057.1:5964-7581 GCA_028687525.1 Candidatus Omnitrophota bacterium | reverse complement strand
AGCATCGTTTCGCTTTTTCCCGTTGGGGATCTGAACGTTCTGCTTGATCCGGATTACGGCGGCAAGCCGGCTTTGGCGGTTATCCGCAGTGTCGAAGAGGGGATGGACAATAAACGGCATTGTGTTATTAACGCTTTTGAACCGTCTTTTTACGCGCAGGTGCGGCAGTGGGCTGATTCTTCGGTGGGGAAAAGGCCGCAGTTGTATGCGGAATATAAGGCTCGCAAGGCTCAAGAGATAATCCGGCGTATCGGGGATTTTTATCCGCAATACCGCCGTACTTTCACGGCGCTGGATGCGGCTTCGGTATTGACTTTCAGGGATTATTTGTGTTCGCCCGACGGCAGTGCCTACGGGATCAAACAGAAGATATCGCAATTCAATCTGTTCGGTAAACTTCCTTTGCGCAACCTGTATGCCGCCGGCCAGAGTTCCGTTTTGCCGGGACTGGTTGGAGCGATGGTTTCTTCGTTCGTGGTCGCGCGGGGTATCGTGGGCAAAGAAATATATAACGAGTTCATAACCGGACATTTATGCAGTTAAAACGCGTGGTCATAACCGGAATGGGGGCGGTATCGCCTTTGGGCGCGGGAGTTTCTTCTCTGATGCAGGGGATCGTCGAATGCCGCAGTGCCGTCCGTTCCATGCCGGGATGGGAAACATATCGTGGTTTGCGCAGCCTGGTCGCGGCTCCCGCGCCTCTGGTGAATGAAAAGGATATTCCCCGGCAGGCCCGCCGCTCCATGGGGCCGATGAGTATTTTTTCCGTGCAGGCCGGCCAGGAAGCTTTGCGGGATTCCGGTTTTGATGCAGTTCAGCTTGCTTCCGGACGGGTAGGTTGTGTAATCGGTTCTACCATGGGAGGCGCCACCAGTATTAACGATGTCTTCGAGCTTATGATTCCGAAAAAGGATCTTACGCTTTTGACCTCAATGAAATTTTTCCAGTGCGTGTCTCATACTGCGGCGCTTAATGTTGCCCAGTTTTTCGGCATCAAGGGTGTGGTTATGGCAACTTCCGCGGCCTGCGCTTCCGGACTGCAGGCCGTGGGCGCGGCGTATGACCTGATCCGTCTGGGCAGACAGGACGCGGTATTGTGCGGAGGGGCGGAAGAATTGCATCCGACGGTAACCGGTTCTTTCGACGTTTTATTCGCGACTTCCACCGGGTTTAATCAATCTCCGTCAGAAACTCCCCGCCCGTTCGACGCGAAGCGGGACGGTTTGGTGTGCGGTGAGGGCGCGGCGGTAATGCTGGCGGAGGAATACGAGCATGCCCGCGCGCGCAAGGCGCGGATATACGGAGAGATCACCGGGTATCATACCTGTTCGAGCGGCCTTCATATCAGCCAGTCCAGCAGGGAGGCCCTTGCTGCCTGTATGAAAAGCGCGCTGGAGAGCGCGGGGGTTTTACCTGCGGAGATCGATTACATAAATGCCCACGCTACAGCCACTTTGCAGGGAGATAAGGAGGAGGCGGAGGCGGTCAGGGATGTCTTTGGCGATACCGTTCCGGTGAGCAGCCTGAAAGGGTATTTCGGGCATACTCTCGGAGCGTCCGGTGCGCTTGAGTTGATCGCAGCTTTGATGATGATGAAGGAGGGTGTATTATACCCCA
>JAQTZX010000057.1:0-5954 GCA_028687525.1 Candidatus Omnitrophota bacterium | reverse complement strand
CCCCACCCGCAATTTGACCGAGGTCGCCGAAGAGTGCAAAGGTATCCGGCATCTCCGGAGCCCCATGCGTAAAAAAACGCGCTGTATAATGAAGAACGCTTTCGCCCTCGGCGGGTTGAATGCTGCCATAATCGTGCGAGCGTTGTAGATATTGTTTCAATGATAAGTAATAAAACCGCGGTTTGTTTTTAATTTGCCCTTTAGTATTTTAACACGGGAGGATGGATGACCGAACAGGAAGTTATGCGTAAAATCAATGAGGTATTTGAAGAGTCGTTTGAGATCGGCAGGGAACGGCTGGTTCCCGAGGCTCATATTTTCAATGACCTTGGACTTGACAGTTTGGATATCGTTGATCTGGTCGTGGCTTTGCAGAAGAAGTTCGGAGTGGTTATCCGCAGTGATGAACGCGTGCAGAAGATCCGTACGCTGGGAGATATTTACCGGTTTATTTCGTCCCTCGGTAAAGAGGGGGCCGATAGGAAAGCTGCTTGAGTATGCCGGCGGGGATGATCTTGATCAAGGTTTGGCTTAACGCCTGGTTGTTTTGGTCCTTTGTTGTTTTTACCGTTGTATACACGCCGATTTTTGCGGTAATGGTTTCTGCCGGCAGGCTGTTTTCGTCGGGCCGCGTTACTATGCGGCGTTTCCGTAAGGCTGTGCGCCTGTATGGGCGGGTTCTGGTGTTTTTTCTGCCGTTGCCTTTTTTACGGGTTGTCTACCGGGATAAAGGTGCGGCGGATACTCAAGAGAAGGGGCCGTATATTATAATCTGCAATCACCGTTCTTCCTCGGACCCTTTTTTAATGGCATGTCTTCCTTATGAAGTGGTGCAGGTGGTAAATGACTGGCCGTTTCGCCTGCCGTTCTTGGGAGTGTTCGCACTATGGGCGGGATATTTGAATGTGAGAGAGATGCCGCCGGATGAATTCGCGGCGCGGTGCAAATATTATATCGGGAAAGGGGTGTCGCTGGTTGTTTTTCCCGAAGGCACGCGTTCCGGAAACCGGCAGATGGGGCAGTTTCACGGCGCGGTCTTCCGCGCGGCCCTGGAAATGCAGGTGCCCATAATCCCGTTATGCATTTCCGGCAATGAGGATAAGCCGCCGAGAGGCTCCGTGTTCCTGAATCCCGGCGTGATCCGTATACATAAATTGCCCGCGATATGTCCGCCGCAGTACGCGGGATATTCTTCTTTTAAACTGAAAAACATGATCCGGGATATCATAGTCCGGGAAACCGTGATCATGGACGGTCAATTATGAGAGATTTTTCGATTTATAGAAAGCTTGAATTTCAAACCCCGGATTCGATCCGTGAAACGCAGGAGACTATTTTACGGGAACATCTGAGGTATTGTTCTCGAAATTCTCCGTATTATAAAAAAATTTTTTCGGGCCGCGGGCAGTGGTGGCGCGGTTTTACCCTGGAAAACCTGCCGGAACTTCCGTTTACCGATAAATCCCGGCTTGAGAAATATAATGACGCTTTTTTGGCTGTTCCTCCGCGTAAGATCGTGGATATCGTGCTTTCCAGCGGGACTACCGGGCAGCCGACGCGCATCGCTTATACGGAGTCCGATCTGCGCCGACTGGCTTATAATGAAGAACAGTCGTTTCATTCATGCGGGATGACCGCTGAAGATAGAGTCCTGCTGACTTGCACTTTAGATCGTTGTTTCGTGGCCGGTTTCGCGTATTTTTCCGGGGTCAGGGCGGTTGGAGCGGCCGCTATCAGGAGCGGATTGAATTCTCTGGAAAGCCACGGTGAAACTATCCGCCGTTTGCATCCTACGGTTATTGTGGGAGTGCCAACGTTTTTGAGGAAACTCGGGTTGTATCTGCGCGGCCAAGGCGTGAAAAATACCGGGGTTCGCATGCTGGTGTGTATCGGAGAGCCTTTGCGCGGCGCGGATATGCGGTTTCTCGCTTTGGGCAGAGATCTTGAGCGGGTCTGGGGAGCGAAGGCATATTCGACATATTCTTCCAGCGAGATAATTTCCTCTTTTTGCGAATGTACGTCTCAGCAGGGGGGGCATCTGCATCCTGAATTGGCGGCAGTGGAGATCATTGACGAAGCGGGGAATCCCCGGGAAACGGGATTTGTCGGGGAACTGGTGGTAACGCCGTTGATGATCGAGGGAATGCCTTTGATCAGGTTTAAAACCGGAGATATAAGTTTTCTTATCCCGGAGCGCTGCCGCTGCGGCAGGAGGTCTTTACGCCTGGGCCCGATCATGGGGCGGAAGCAGCAAATGATGAAGATCAGGGGAACGACCGTTTATCCGCAGGCGGTCTTTTCCGTGCTGGAAGAGATCGGCCGGGTGGCGGAGTATTGTATTTCGGTCAGGCAGGAGAGTCCGCTTTCGGATGCCGTGACTGTTCACGCCGCAGTAACCGATAGGTCCTGCAGCGCGGCATATATCAAGGAACAGCTTCAGGCGCGGCTGCGTGTGCGTCCGGAGGTCATTGTGGAAGAAGAGGAAATCCTTCGCGGCCGGGTGTATAACGGGAAATCACGCAAGCCGGTGCGTTTTTTCGATTATCGGAGGTAGCAGCATGAATATGTGTCATACTAACGGTATCACCCGGTTCGAGTTCGCAAAGCATGAGATCGAGGAGACCATGCGCGCCAAGCGCCTGCTTTCCCTGGAAATAGAATTCAGTTTGCGCTGTAATCTGCGTTGTCCATATTGTTATGTCCCTTCAAAAGAGCATCTTGAAAATGAATTGAGCAGTGAAGAGATCCGCGATTGTATACTGCAGGCGCGTGATCTGGGCGCGCGCAAGATCATTATCCTGGGAGGAGAGCCGATGATGCATCCCGGTTTCATGGAGCACATCGCTTTTATCCGGGATAACGGATTGGGTGTCGAGCTTTTTACCAACGGGTATTATATTACCGGGGAGAATGCTAAAGAACTTTTTGAGATGGGTGTTAATGTGGTGCTCAAGATGAATACTTTCAACGAAGAACTCCAGGATAAGCTTACCGGAGCCAGGGGGTCTTCGCTTTTTATGCGCCGGGCCCTGGATTTTCTCCGGGAAGCCGGTTACCCGGATGATAAGTCGTTTCTGGCGGTAAGCACGGTCATCTGCCGGGATAATATAGACGAACTTCTGCCCATGTGGGAATGGCTCAGGGACCGGAATATCCTGCCGTATTTTGAAATTATTACTCCGCAGGGCAACGCCCGGCAGAACGATTGGCTTGTCCCGGACATGGGAAAAATCAAGAAACTTTTTTTCGATATTGCCGAACTTGACAGAAAAAGGTACGGCAATCACTGGGAACCTCAACCTCCGCTGGTCGGCGGACGGTGCCTGCGTCATTGTTTTTCCTGTTTGGTTACCTCGCAGGGATTGGTCATGCCTTGCGTGGGAGTGAATATTCCCATCGGCAATATACGCGAACGTAAACTCAAGGATATCCTGGCGGAGAGCGAGGTTTTGCAGGATCTGCGGGATTACCGGCGTACCATAAAAGGGCCGTGCCGTTCCTGTGATAAATCCCTGGATTGTTACGGCTGCCGGGGAGCGGCGTATCAGTTGACCGGAGATTACCTGGCTTCGGATCCTTTGTGCTGGGAAAACAGTTCGTGCCGGGACAAAATCGGTTATTTGCCCAGGCCGGTCGATGAAATCGTCCCCCAGAAAGAGCCGATGAGGATTGTGCAAACCCTGGAAAAGATAGGAGAGCGCAGCGCCGAAATTACGGTGGAGGTGAAAAACGGTATGCCGTTCGTGGATGATAAAGGCATGCTCGACGAAGCCGCGTTCCTGGAAATGATCGCGCAGGCCACCGCGGCTATGGGCGGGTTTAAACAATACGGGGCCGGCAATAAAAAACCCGAAGGGTTTCTTTTAGGGGCGCGGCGGTTCCAGGTTTTTTCCCCTGCCCGCGTGGGAGATGTTTTGAAAGTTTCGGTGTTCAAAGAGGCGAAGTACGGCGATTTCGGGATCATTAAAGGCAGCGTGCGCGGTAACGGCCGTGTGTTGGCGCAGGGGGAGATCAAGATATGGCATAATATGGCGGAAGAGGAAACCCGGGAGTAGTGCGCAGTCAAATTAATTTTTGTTATGACAGCGCACAGAGCGATCGAAAATCGACAATCGAAAATATTAGCAGGAGTAAGATTTTCGATTGCGGTCAAATTTCTATTTTCGATTTTCAAGTACCAAGAGCTTATTTTACAGGGGGTGTAGTAGTATGTTTGCGCGCATATTGTTTTTTTTGTTTTTACTCTATAGCGGTTCCGGCGGCGGACCGGTTTTCTGCGCGCATTCCGCCGCGGGGGATCCGGATGTCCAGGCGGTGATCGACGGGCTTACCCGTCAGATGCGGGAAGTGGCGACCGTCCGGTCCGATTTTGTCCAGGAGAAAAAGCTCCGGATTTTCGGCCAGCGTATTATCATGGAAGGGACGATGTATTTGCAGAAACCGGACAGGTTTTCCTGGCATGTGCGCAAACCTTTGCGTTACGTGATGATAATGGATGACCGGCTCATGCGGCAGTGGGATGAAGAAAGCGGGTCCGTCCAGTCTTTTGTTTTTGACCGTAACCCTTCGCTCGCGGCCGCCGTAGAGCAGATACAACAGTGGTTTTCCGGTTCGTACGAATCATTGAGCGGCGAATACGACATCTCACTCCTTTCGGAAGAGCCGGTCATGCTTTCTTTTTCTCCCAAAACAGGCTCCGTTTCTTCCGCGGTTATCGAACGCGTGGTTGTTATCTTTCGTTACGATAAAAGATATATCGAGCGCATTGAGATATTCGAACGGGGTGGCGACAGTACGGTCCTGGCTTTTACCAATACCGCAGTTAACGCCGCAATACCTCCGTCCGCCTGGAGGCTTAGCGGTTCGTAGAAAACACAAAGCCCGTTAGAGAACTTTGTCTTCCGACGGGGGAAACTATATTCCTCGTTTTTGATTATGGACATCCTGCTTAGGTATTATTCCCGTCTTTTCGACGCGGCCGGACGGTACCGGTACAGCATCGGCTGTATCACGGCGGCGCTGGTCGTACTTTCCGCGGCCGGGGTTTTTCTTATCCGTTATGATAATGATATTGCGCGCATGCTCCCGGATGACCAAACGCTGGTCAGGATCATGGGTTTTTTCCGGGAGGCGCATTTTTCCGATAAAGTGATGCTTGATGTGCGTCTGGCGGATGAGAGGGCGGGAGAGGAAGCGCTCCACGCGGCTGTTGATTCGGTCAGCGCCGGTTTGACCGATCCTTTTTTCATCAGAAAAGTGACGTCGTCCATCGATCAGCCGGAATTGCTCAAGCAGGTACCTGATTTTTTCGGATATCTGCCCGGCATTTTTTCCGATGCTGATGCCGGTATGGCGCGGGAGCGCCTGACTCCCGAAGGAGTCCGCCGTTCCCTGGCAGGTTTGTGGAGACAGGCGATGATCCCGGGAGCTTCTCCGGTTATTTCGTTTGCCCGCTTTGATCCCCTGGGTATCGCCGCCCCGTTTTGGCGGGACCTCGGACAGCTTTCCGGCGCGCTTGGATACGAAATGCTGGTGCGGAGAAATCATCTCACCAGCAGGGATGGAAAACACGCTTTGATCATCGTTGAAACTCCCGTTCGCATGACCGATGGTTTCGGTTCACAGCGCCTGCTTGCTTATTTTGAACAGGTAACCCGGGATCTTCCGGAAGGCATAGCGGTGGATGTAATCGCCGGACATCGTCATACCGTTTCCAACGAAAAGGTGATCAAAAGCGATATCGCGCGCACCTCAATAGCGGCGTCGGCGGTGTTTTTGATCATTTTCGTCTTTATGTACCGTGATCCCCGGGCAATAATTTTTTTCATGATACCTGTTTGCGCCGTTCTGGTGGCTATAAATTTATGCGGGCTCATTTTTGGCCGTCTTTCCGTGTTTGTGGCCGGGATGGGCGCGGTGATCGTGGGCATAGCCGATGATTACGGCATTCATGT
>JAQTZX010000056.1 GCA_028687525.1 Candidatus Omnitrophota bacterium | reverse complement strand
TCCGCGACAATAACCTCTACTTGATTTGCCGTGGCGCAGAATATGGAGCAAACCTCGGGGATATTCTTAACCGCGTTCAAGACATTAATAGGATAGGCATTCTTTATCATGATAATAAAACTGTGCCCCGCGCCTATCCGCATGGCATTATCCGAAGCCAAAACCTTTAACTCTTCGTCTGTGCCTTCCACCCGGATTTTACAGGCGCCTGAAGACTCACAGAAAGCGAGCCCGAATTTTATGCCCGGGACAGCATTCACCACAGTTTCAAAGATATCCTCCACTGTTTTTATAAAATGGCTCTGCCCCAGAATACAATTAATTTCATCCTGTTTCTGTATCTTAACGACTTCGAATTCCACCATTCCCCGCCTCCTGTATTTTATTCTATCATACAAACCCTTTCAAATCAACCATTCGCGGGATACGATAATGGAACGAACCTATCATACTATCCAACAGCAATTTTAGATTGATATTCTGTTTAATACAATATATAATTCTTTTATGAACGAACAGGCGCTTAGTAAGAGAGATGCGGAAGTAGGGAAAGTACTCATCCTCATCCTGGGGCTTAACTGGGCGGTTGCCGCGGCAAAGATAGTTTTCGGATTCCTGACCCGCTCCGTCAGTATCACCGCCGACGGATTCCATTCTTTCTCGGACGGGACCTCGAACGTGATAGGACTTATCGGGATAAAATTCGCCTCCCGGCCGACCGATGAAGACCATCCGTACGGGCACAAAAAATATGAAACTTTTTTTTCCCTGTCCATCGGCGCCCTGCTGATATTTTTCGCCTTTAATCTCGGCAGGGAAGGCATAAGCCGGTTCTATAAACCCGTTCTCCCCGAGATCGGCATCTGGAGTTTTATCATCATGCTCCTTACCCTGTTGACGAATATCTGGGTCATGCGCTATGAATATAAAAAAGGCCGGGAATTACACAGCGATATCCTCACCTCCGACTCCATGCATACCCGCGCGGACATCTTGGTTTCTTCATCGGTCATCGCCGCTCTGGGCATCATCAAGGTAAACCCCGGACTTCGCTTTCTCGATCCGCTGTTAACCATATTCATAGCCATGGTTATCGTATACGTCGCTTTTAAGATAATACGGGACTGCTCGAAAGTCCTCTGCGACTCGGCGGCCATCACCGATACCAAAAAAATAGCGAACGTGGTACTGGGGGTAAAAGGGGTCAAGGCCTGCCACAAGATCAGGACACGGGGACGGGAAGACGATATCCATATCGACCTGCATGTCCAGGTAAACCCGCATATGCACATCGACGAAGCGCACGAAATATGTTATACCATTGAAACGGCAATTATAAAAACCATCCCCGGGGTCACCGACGTTTTAGTGCACATAGAACCGCGGGGAAACGAGCCGCGGGATAAAAAAACGCCACGATGAGCAATGCCCGCCTGCGGGAAAGCCCATCCACCTTCGCGGGGAACAACGGACGTCAACCCGTGAGACTCCATTTCTTTTCTTTTAAAACAACTTCTGTCCGGCATACAAATATTCCCAAAATCAAGAAAATCCCGCAAAACACAACAAACACATCTCCGTATCGGGCGTAAAAACTTAACTGTCTTTTATCCAGAGTGATCGTTCCGGTCTTTATTCCCCCGATGAAAACCCGTTCTCCCTGTTTATCCTGCACCAGGGAAATAATCCCGCCCGTGGGAGCGATAAAACCCGAAACCCCGGTGTTGGCGGCACGGACTACCGGAACCCTGTTCTCCACGGCCCGGAACACCGACGCGCTCAAATGCTGATACGGCGAAGACGTCTTCCGGAACCAGGCGTCATTGGTCATATTGACCAGGAAATCAGCCCCTCCGCGCTTCAACCGGCACGATAATAAGGGAAAAGCATCTTCAAAACAAATCAAGACCCCGAAACGCACACCGCCGCCGGAATCCCGGGAGAGCTCGAACACCGTGTGCTCCGTTCCGGGAATAAAATCACCTATGGGAACAACCGTCTCCAGAAAACCGAGGATTCCGCGCAACGGGATATATTCTCCGAACGGAACCAGGTGTATCTTCCGGTATGAATTTACCACCCGCCCTTTCCCGGAAATCATCAAAACGCCGTTATAATACTGCAGGCGATCCGAAATCACCGCTCCCGCCAACAAGGGCTTTTCAAATTTTTCCACCAGGATCGGAAACGGGGAATAACTATTTTCCCGCTTGAGAACAAACGGAAACGCGGCTTCCGGCCAGATGACCAGATCAGGCGACTCTAAAAGGGCGTCCGAGGTAAGGCCCATATAGGTATCAATAATATGTTCGCCGGACAGTTTGTCCCATTTCATCTCCTGGGGGATATTGCCCTGTATCACCGATATCCTGAGCTTTGAACCCGTAGTTCGTACTTCGCGGCTCGGAGACGAAATAGAGATCTCCCGGGCCGCACGGTGCCCGGTTTCCGGTAAACTGTTTTCGGATCCCCGGTATTGATTAAGCCGATAATATCCGTAAGAAAAAGACAGCCCGAGTATTACAATGGGGATAGCGATTCCTTTTATTACGCTGTGCGCCGCACAACGTGAACCGTGCACCGATAACCGTGAATCGGCAATCGAATACACCGTCGTGTTCGCCAGCATTACCAGAAAAGACACGCCCCAGACTCCGGTAATATCGGCGATCTGAATAACCGGCAGGCTCATATATTGGGAATAACCCAGCGGGATCCAGGGAAAACCGGTAAAGATATATGAACGCGCGTATTCGAGGATAACCCATGCAGCGGGAAGAAACAAAAAATAGATAGGCGAATGGTATTGCGCATTGCGTATCGCGTATCGCGTAAAAAGTGAAAAAATCAAACCGAACACGGCGAAATAAAGCGACAAATAAAAAACGAGGATGATCAAACCGGCCAGAGTAACGTGAATCAACCAGTAGATAGTCCCGAACCAGAAAATAAGACCGGTAAAATACGCCAGAAAAAATGATTTAAGAAGGGGCTTATTCTTTAAAACGAAGAATAATGGAATAAAACCAAACCAGGAGAGGATTTCAATATCGAAGTTCGGAAAAGACAAAGCAAGCAAAACCGCGGAAAGTGCACACAACAAAACATCTTTTACCACCTGCCCCCAGGCGCACCTATGCACCCGTGCACCTATGCATTTACGCACAAACACCATCACTTTCCACAGCACTTCTTATACTTCTTCCCCGATCCGCACGGACACGGATCGTTACGGCCCACCTTAGCTGTGGATGATTGGGCCGGAGATTCCCCCCCGCATGCCGGCGGCGGGCAGACCAAAGCGGGTTCCCGGCTTCCGGGGATTTCCGGGGAAGCAGGAATGCGCGAAGCTTCGGGATGAATAAACTCCCGGGAAACCGAGCTACAAACACCCCTGGTCCGATCCTTTTTTGCCGTCTGCAGCTTAAATATCATATCTACAGCCTCTTCCTCGATGCCGAAGATCATCTGGCAGAAATATTCGTAGGCCTCGCGCTTATATTCCACCAGCGGGTCCCGCTGTCCATAGGCGCGGAGCCCGATCCCCTCGCGCAGCTTATCCATGGCAAAAAGATGATCCTTCCATTTTGCATCCAGGATCTGCAGGAAAACCATGTGCTCCAAATGACGAAGCAACCCTTCTCCCAAAGAAGCCTCTTTACGCTCATAAACCGCGGACAGTTCCCGATATAACCGTTCTCTAATCTGGTCCTTATTATTCATCTGTAAAATATCCGTCGTCTTAAGGGAACCGAAATCTTCCGGGTGACCGGACTCCAATCCGAACTTCAACCGTAATTCATTGATAAGCCCGGACAGGCCTTCATCTGAAACTCCCTGAGATTCAAACTGATAGGAGGAAAGAATCCTGTCCAGGGTCTTTCCCATGATCTCCATAATATTGTCTTTCAGTGAAACCCCCTCCAGGATCTCGCGGCGCTGCCCGTAAATGATCTCCCGCTGTTTATTCATCACATTATCGTATTCCAGGAGCTGTTTACGGATCTCGAAATTATGCTGTTCCACCCTCCTCTGGGCTATCTCGATCGAACGGCTCACCCACGGATGCTCGATGACCTGACCCTCCTCGAATCCCAATTTATCCATAACTCCCATCAACCGGTCCGATCCGAATAAACGCATAAGCTCATCCGTGAGCGAAACATAAAACCGGGAAGAACCGGGATCACCCTGGCGGCCGGACCGGCCGCGCAGCTGATTATCGATACGGCGCGCCTCATGACGCTCGGTACCCAAAACGTGCAACCCCCCCACCGCGACCACTTTCTCATGTTCCTGCGCCGCCTCTCTCCTGTATTTCTCCAGAAGGCCGCGGTATTCCGCCTCGTAATCAAATTCTTCACCGGCGGTGATACGCTGTTTGATCACATTTTTGGCCATGAAATCCGGATTCCCGCCCAAAAGGATATCCGTACCCCGCCCCGCCATATTGGTAGCAATGGTAACCGCCTTATACCGGCCGGCCTGCGCGACGATATGAGCCTCGAGTTCGTGATATTTGGCATTCAGCACTTGATGTGGGACCCCGCGTTTTTTAAGCATCAACGAAAGCCGCTCGGATTTCTCTATGGAGATAGTTCCCACCAGTACCGGTTTACCTTTATCATACAGACCGGCGATCTCCTCGACTACCGCCTTGAATTTTTCTTCTTCGGTCTTGTAAATACAATCGGCAAAGTTCGCCCGGATCAAACACCTGTTGGTGGGAATAACTACCACATCAAGCTTGTAAATAGACTTGAATTCGTTCGCCTCGGTAACGGCGGTACCGGTCATACCGGCTAATTTTTCATACATGCGGAAATAATTCTGGAAGGTGATGGTGGCCAGGGTTTGGTTCTCCTGCTCTATCTTCATCCCCTCTTTGGCCTCGATCGCCTGATGCAGACCGTCCGACCAGCGCCTCCCCGGCATGAGGCGCCCGGTAAACTCATCCACAATAACAACCTTGCCGTCTTTCAGCACGTAATCCACATCATCTTTATAGAGATTATGCGCGTAGAGCGCCTGTATGGCATGATGCCGCCACTCCATGGTTTCCAAATCATGCAAATTATCGATGCCCAGCATGGAACACACTTTTGCTTCCCCCTCGTCGGTCAGGTAGGCGGCGCGCGCTTTTTCATTAACCAGATAGTCGAATCCTTTGGACAGATCCTTCCCCTTATACTTGGCCTCGATCTCTTCGTTTTCGGTAATAACCCTGCCTTTGAGCCGCCGCACGACCTTATCAACAGTATAATATTTATCCGTTGAATCCTCGGAAGCGCCGGAAATTATCAACGGAGTACGGGACTCATCCACCAGGATGGAATCGACCTCATCCACGATAGCGTAATAGAACGGCCGCTGAACCACATCTTCCATGCCGTATTTCATATTATCGCGCAGATAATCGAAGCCGAATTCATTATTAGTCCCGTATGTAATATCGCAGGCGTATGACTGCTTACGTTCTTCATCCGGCATATCATGCTGTATAACCCCGATGCTCAACCCCAGGAATTCATACACCGGCCCCATCCATTCCCGGTCGCGGCGGGCCAGATAATCATTCACCGTTACCACGTGCACGCCTTTCCCTAACAGAGCATTCAAATACGCGGGCATGGTCGCTACCAGGGTTTTTCCTTCTCCGGTGGCCATCTCGGCAATCTTACCTTCATGAAGAATGATACCCCCCGCTATCTGGACATCAAAATGCCGCAAGCCGATAACCCGGCGGGAAGCCTCCCGCACCAGCGCGAACGCCTCAGGCAGAATATCGGTATATATCCTGTTCCGGACTAATTTGATCTTCTCTTTTATCCGTTCCTTTTCCTCCTGGATCGCCGCCGCTTTCAAAATATCTTCCAACTCTTTTATCGCGGGTTCGATCTCGCGCAGTCTGCCGGCCAGATATTCTTTGAATTCCCCCGTCCTTTGCCGTATCCGCGCATCGGATAACCCCCGGACTTTCTCTTCCTGCTTATTAACTTCATTCACGATACCGGCGATCGCCGCCATTTTATTCATGGAGGAAAGCGCCTTATCCGGATGCAGGACCATGTTCACGCTGGAGTATTTCCGGTTAATGAATTTCTGCCTGTTGTTTAATGTAGTCTTCTTGATCAATCCAAACACGGTTTCTGCTCCTTATAGTTTAGGCGTTCTGCGCTTTATATTTCAGGTACGCTTCGATGAAAACATCAAGATTCCCGTCCAGCACGCCGCCGGAATCGCCGGTCTCATGGCCGGTGCGGTGATCCTTTACCATATTATAGGGATGCAAAACATACGAACGGATCTGACTGCCCCATTCGATCCTCTTTTTCTCGGTACCCGTCTGCCTGATCCTCTCTTCGTGCTTTTCCCGTTCCAGGTCAAACAGACGCGCCTTTAATATCCTCAAGCACGTCTGTTTATTCTGGTGCTGGGAACGTTCATTCTGACTCTGCACCACGATACCGGTAGGCGTATGCGTCACCCTTACCGCGCTGTCGGTTTTCTGCATATGCTGTCCGCCCGGTCCGGAAGCACGAAAGGTTTCAACGGAAATATCCTTGTCTTCAATCTTGACATCCAGATCCTGTTCTATTTCGGGGATGACATCAACCGAAGCGAACGAAGTGTGGCGGCGTTTATTCGAATCAAAAGGAGATATGCGCACCAGGCGGTGCACACCCCGTTCCGCCTTCAGATATCCGTATGCATATTCCCCTTCGACAAAAATTGTAACGTTCTTGACCCCGGCTTCTTCACCGTAGAGGATATCGATAGTCTTAACGGTATAGGCTTTGTTTTCAGCCCAACGGGTATACATGCGTAAAAGCATCCCCGCCCAGTCGCACGCCTCGGTCCCCCCGGCACCGGCATTAATACTCAAGATAGCGTTATTGCCGTCAAATTCCCCGTTCAACAGGGTTTTGAATTCCAACCGGCCGAGTTCATTAAGAAGGCTCTCCGTGCTTTTCCCGAATTCCTCGAATAACCCCTTATCATCATCCTGCAGGATATCGGCAAGCTCTTTGAGTTCCGTGTATTTTTTAAAAGCGGCATCCCAGGGCTCAACCGTTAATTTCAGGAATTTTAACTGCTTGACCACACCTGAGGAATTTTCTTCGTCATTCCAGAATTCGGATTCGGACATACGAAGGGATAATTCTTCTATCCGTTTTTTTTTATTATCTACATCAAAGATAACCTCTGAGCTGTTCCAGGTGCGTATGAATGGCCAAAAGCTTATCTTTAATCTCATTTAACATTATGACCTCCGTTGTTTATTTCGAAATTTATTTTACAGCGTTTTCTTGATCCCCTTAAGCGTGAGCATGAATTCGTCCCGGTTATCGGTAAATCCCAGCGCCTCTTCTTCGGTTATCTTATTATCCCTGATCAATTTCATCAGGGATTGGTTGAACGACTGCATGCCGAATACCGTGCCGTCCTCGATATACTGGTTCATTTCCCAGGATTTCCCTTCCCGGATGAGACGGCTGATCGTGGGGCTTAAAAGCATGATCTCGCTCGCGGGAACGCGTCCGGAGCCGTCTTTTAACTGTATGAGCCTCTGCGCAATGACC
>JAQTZX010000055.1 GCA_028687525.1 Candidatus Omnitrophota bacterium | reverse complement strand
GGGACAAGACACCTCCCGGGCCGCCGCTTCCGGATGATATCATAGAGAAAACCACGCAGAAATATCTGGAGGCTTACCGGCTGTTAACGGGTCGTGACATATAGTGTACCGGGTACAGAAGTAACATGTTGTTTAGAAGCACCCGGTACTGCATTTGCTTCTAAAGAACAGGAGCGAGTTGAAAACGACCAGAAAAGTATTAGGGATGTTGGGGAGGATCAGCATCAGTATTGCCATGCTGATTTTTTTATTTCGCATGGTCGACCTGAGGAATCTGGTCGCTTCCATAAAAGAAGCCCGTTTTATTCTGCTTGTTCTGGCTTTCACGGTATTTTCCCTTAATTATATCCTGGCTTTTGTGCGCTGGCGGGAGCTTTTTACCGTAGTTAAAATCCGGCCTCCGGACAGGAAACTTATTATCGCTTTTACCGGCGGGATTGTTTTTAACCTGTTTTTGCCTACCAGCATCGGCGGTGACCTGGTGCGCAGTATCGACCTTGCCGCCCAAACCCGCAAACCGCGGGAGGTGGTTGCTACGGTGATCATGGATCGTTTAAGCGGTTTTGTGGGGTTGATGATACTCGCGCTTTGCGCCTCTGTTTTCAGCTGGCGTCTTCTCGAGGATAGAGTTGTTCTGTCCTCGCTTATTATCATGGTTGTGATCCTGGCGGCCATTCTTTTTATTTTATTTAATACGTTCCTGTATGAAAAAATAAGCAAGTTCCTTAAAAATCCTGATGCCGGGAAAATTAAAGAGGCCCTTGCCGGGGTCCATGAACATCTGCATAATTTCAAGAAACACGGGAAGCTCATTGTGGGGAATATATTGCTATCTATTTTGATCCAGTCCGTCACCCCGGTTGTTTTTTATATAATGGCGCGGGCAATGGGACTTCCGGGAGGAATCGTGCAGTTTTTGATAGTGATGCCGATAATCGGCGCGATATCACTGGCGCCTATTTCGATAGGCGGACTCGGGGTCAGGGACGCGGCAGTTGTTTTTTTCTTCGTTAAGATAGGGATCGGCCGGGATGCCGCGTTTGCCATGTCGCTTCTTAGTTTCGTTTTTATGGTTCTGTATAGCGCCGCAGCCGGCCTTTTTTATGTCTCCCTGGCGCGGGTACGAAAATAGCCGTATGTCATTACACTATATTATTGACGGGTATAACGTTGTCCGCCACCGGGCGTTTGTCTCCGTTAAAAAAACAGGGGATGAATGCCGCGCTTTGGTTTTTCTTCTCAATCGTGACCGGCTGGGAGGCAGCGCGCGTAACCGGATTACCGTGGTTTTTGACGGATATCCCGGGGTAAATGTAACCGAAAAAGAAAACGCCGCGATCACGGTTTTGTACAGCCGCGCGGTAAGCGCGGACGAGAAGATAAAGAAGATTGTCGAGTCTTCTGGGAATCCTAAAGTTGTAGTTGTGGTATCCGATGACCGTGAGGTGCGGTTTTTCGCGCGTTCAGCGGGGGCTAAGGTTATGGGAGTGGAGGAATTCCTTGCCGTTAAAGGAACAAAACCCGGGGTACATGGCGGTGATTCCGGAAGTGTTGATTTGAACTACAGCCAGCGAGAAATGATCAATGAAGAATTACGTAAACTATGGCTTGAAAAAAACGAAAAAAACGACAACCCGTCCAGCGGCTGATTATATTAAATTTCTGGGTACTGCCGGCGCGCGGTTCGTCATGATCAGGCAATTGCGCGCCTCCGGAGGACTGTGGGTTAATTGCGGGGGAACGCAGGTGCTTATCGATCCCGGCCCGGGATGCCTGGTCCGATGCGCACGCAGTAAACCGAAGCTTGATCCTGCCGGATTGGATGCCGTAATTCTTACTCACCGGCATCTCGACCATAGCGGCGATATCAATGTTATGATCGAAGCTATGACGGAAGGAGGATTCAAGAAAAGAGGCGTTGTTTTCTGTCCGTCCGACGCCTTGGCAGTGGACCCTGTTGTTTTCAAATATGTGCGTAAGTTTCCCGCTCGGATCGAAGTTATGTCCGAACGCCGGTCATATAAAGTCGGCAGTTTTGAGTTTCAGACTTCCATGCGGCACATCCATCCCGCCGAAACATACGGTTTAAAGTTCAAGATCGGCGGCACCCGGATCGGCCTGTTGAGCGATACGGCGTATTTCGACGGATTGCCGGATTTTTACGCAGAATCGGATATTCTGATAATCGGAGTTGTGTTCGTAAACCCGCGGCCGGAGATAGCTCATTTGAGCCTTTCGGAAGCGGAGGTTCTTATACGCAGAATAAAACCGAAAAAAGCGGTCCTTACCCATTTTGGTATGAGCATGTTGAAGGGGCGGCCGCGGATACTGGCGGAAGAGTTGAGCCGGAGGCTGAAGATCGAAGTTACCGCGGCAACGGATGGGATGAATTTAGATTTAAGTGCGTAGGTGCATGAGTTGAAAGGCGGATAACATATGAAGATCGAAGTCCCTAAAGAGAAAGCACTTCGTTTTATCAACAGCGGAAACCTGATACTGGTTACTTCCGCGTATAAGGATAAGACCGATATCGTGACTGTCGCGTGGCATTCCCCTTTGTGCCGGAAGCCGCCGTTGACGGGAATAAGCATCGCAAAATCGCATCTAACCTGCGAATTCATAGGGAAATCGGGAGAATTCATTATCAATATCCCCGGTGAACCGCTTTTGAAAGAAACGGTTTTATGCGGAAGTGTATCGGGCAGGGAGCGGGAGAAGTTTTCGGAAGCCGGTCTGACTCCGGTTAAGGCAAAGCGGTTGGTGAGAACACCCGTTATCGGTGAATGTGCCGGACATATTGAATGTTATGTCCGCGACACAAAAGAATACGGCGACCATATTTTATTTTCCGGAGAAGTGATCTACGCGGAAGCGGAAGAGGGGATATTCCGGGAATACTGGGATACTGACGGGATAAAGCTGATTTATCATCTCGGAGGAAGCCGCTTTACTACTTCCGGGAAAACCGTAGATATGCGTTTATAGATTTTTATGCCTACTGTCCTTTTGCACATGTGCTGCGGCGTTTGCTCAAGCGGCGCCATACAAAGGCTGCTTGATGACGGCTATTCGGTTACCGGGTTTTTTTATAATCCTAATATATATCCGGAAGACGAATACCGCAAACGTCTGGCGGCGGCCGGGGCGGCCGGGAAAATATTGAATATAGAAACGGTTGTCGGCGAATACGACCGGAAGAAATGGGATGAAAGAGTAAAGGGTCTGGAAGGGGATCCGGAAGGCGGGGGCCGTTGTATACAATGTTTCAGGATGCGTTTGGAAGAAACGTATAAGAAAGCCGGGGAATTGGGATTTTCATATATCGCGAGCACTCTTTCCATAAGCCCGCATAAAAATTGTGAGGTGATTAATCAGATAGGCCGGTCAATTGCGCAGGATGTTTTTTTGCCTTATAATTTCAAAAAGCAGGATGGATTTAAAAAAGCTTCTGATTTTTCCAAGCTGCATAATCTATACCGGCAGAACTATTGCGGCTGTGTCTATAGCATAAGGGTATAGTAAAATAGATTATGATTCTGGAACCGAAAGGCGGCGAATATCGCAGAGTATAGTCATATTCCGGTTATTTTTTTACCGTTTTGCCTCGGAAAGGAGGATGCATGCACGGAAACAGGAACGTTTTTTTTCTCGTGGTGTTAACCTTTTCAATAACGGTTTTGGTCGTTTCTTCGGTTTTGTCTTATGCGCAAACCCGTGTTTCATACCGGCAGGAAACAGTCGATACTCCCTGCGGTATTGAAAATCCCCGGTATTGCCGGGAATGTAAAGACGTGGACAACCGGGATTTCGCTAAGTGCGATGAAATCGATTACCGTACTATTGATCTTTTGAAAAGCGGGCGTATCCCCGATTCTCCGCCGTATCTGGCCCCGGACCGGGAACCAGGATCACAACAGGTTGTCTTCGCGGTAAACATAGGCAAAAAGAACCTTAAATCCGAGATATTCATTTTAGATACAAGTAATCCCGCCGCGCGGAAACGCCTGACGTGGGACGCGGATGCCGGGCTGGTGAACCTGGATCCTTTTTTTACCTCAGACAAAAAGATCTCTTATACCAGTATCGATACCAGGAATAAAACAGAAAGCTATTTTGTTATCGAGGATGTCCGGAACGGGAAAAGAACGATGATCACCCGGGAAGAAAGCGACAATCTATACCTGGCCGCGCATAAAAGTCCGGGTAAAGAATAAGGGAGCGCCGCAGGTATGAATACGGTCAGAAATAAAACTGTTATTCCTCCCGGATTCCTCGAAAAACTCGAACGTATCCATCCCCTTGAATTTGCCCGGATACGGGATTCTTTTCAGTCCGTGAAACAATATACCTTTCGTATAAATTACCGTAAGATATCTTTGGGATCGCTTCGTGAACGGCTGGCCGGCGATAATATACAGTGTACCGAACTCTTCTATCCGCCGGGAAGTTTTATCCTGCGTTCGGGATTCAGGGAATTGCAGGATAGCCCGGTTTATGGGGACGGTTTGATATATGTCCAGAATCTTTCCAGCAGGATTCCGGCGCTGGTGTTGCGTCCGCATGCGGGAGAATGTATCCTTGATATGTGCGCCGCCCCCGGCGCCAAAGCCTGCCAGATAGCTTCACTGGCGGGCACAGGGGTGGAATTGACCGCGATAGAGAAGATACGTCCGCGGTATTATAAACTATGTTCCACCTTGCGTTCCCAGGGTGTTGATTCCGTGAAGGTTATACTTATGGACGGGGTGCGCGCGGGGAAAAATTTTTCCGGGTATTTTGATAAGATACTGCTTGATGTCCCTTGTTCCTGCGAGGCCCGTTTTCACGCAAATGAACCGAAATCTTTTGCTTATTGGAGCGAACGGAAAGTCAGGGAAATGGCCCATAAACAAAAGAGATTGATTATTTCCGCTCTTTCCTGCCTGAAAGAAGGAGGAGAGTTGGTTTATTCCACCTGTACTTTTTCTCCTGAAGAGAATGAGGAGGTGATAGACTGGGCGCTTCAGAAGTCTTTTGATATAGAGGCGGTGCCCGTGGAGCTTCCCGGTGTTTCGACAGTCTGCGGGTTGGAATCCTGGCAAGGCCGGCAATTTTCCTCTCAAATACGGTTTACCGCCAGGATCATACCTGATGGTCTATGGGAAGGATTTTTTGTCGCCAGGCTTAAGAAAACCGCTTAACCATTTGACGCAGGCCACGGGCTTTGCCCGGGAAAAATGGGGACGAAAAATGGGGACGGTTCTATTTTTTGTTCCCGCCCGCGAGTATAAAAAATAGAACCGTCCCCATTTTTTTGAAACCCTGTTTTTTTTTTGCAATTTCCGGTTTTTAGTCTATAATAAATCCATGAAAGATATTCGTGAAATAGATCTCGAAGAACGTTTCATCCGTTCCCCCGGGCCGGGAGGCCAGAAGGTTAATAAAACTTCCACCTGTGTGTATTTGAAACATATTCCCACGGGAATAACGGTTAAATGCCGGGAGGAACGTTCTCAGTTGTTGAACCGGTTACGGGCCCGGCAGATACTGGCTGAAAAGATAGGATGTTTAATACGAAGAAACGCGGGAATAGAAAGGGAGCGTATTGAGAAGTTTAAGCGGCAGAATCGTAAAAAACCGCGAGCTCTTAAATTGAGGATATTGGAAGCAAAACGCCGCCATT
Organism: Candidatus Omnitrophota bacterium; assembly: GCA_028687525.1. GTDB lineage: Bacteria > Omnitrophota > Gorgyraeia > Gygaellales > Profunditerraquicolaceae > JAQTZX01. Next base: position 1,998 of record JAQTZX010000055.1, on the reverse strand, counting down.
CTCGAAAAAAAGCATTACGTGCTTCTGTACGAGAACAGGATTAACCCTGATAAAAGGAGGATACTATGCCTTACGACAGCAGTCTGGATCAGCAGATTTTTACTAAACCCTATGAGACTGAAACCGGAAAAATAGTGGTAAGTGTTTATTCCTATAATAACGGTCCACGGAAATTACAACTTTCCCGGGAAAACAAGGATGCCGAAGGGAATCCCCGTTTCGCCAAGCTGGGCCGTTTATCCAAGGCGGAATTAGAGGGTATATTGCCGTTAATAAACGAGGCTTTGGGTAATATGGGATGATAAATTCTTATGGTGTGTGATGGCGACGCGTAAATCGCAGGTTATATTTCTCAGCGTATTGGTGCCGGTTGCTCTTGTTTTCTGGGCGCTGACGGGGTTGAAAACCGGGGTTATCTCCCGGAGTAATATCTCTTCTGTTGCCCGCCGGAAATTATCCGGGAATACTTCTGTTGCCGGATCTCCTTTGGGGCCAGGTGGAGACCGAAAAGACCCGCGTTGTACTATCGCCGGTATTTCCTATAATAAGACCAATCCTCTGACGGTGATCGGGAAAAACGCTTATGTGCCCGGAGATTCGGTTTGCGGAGGGGTCATTACCGGGATTAACCGTGAGCGGGTAATGGTAAAATTTCGGCGGGAAGAAAAGGTTTTTATGATAGGGGATACGGTTGCAGAATAAACCCCGATAAACCCCGCTTTCATGTTTGACAAAGTGTCCTTCAGAGGGCATACTTCACCCGTAATTTTGCGAAAAACTGATGAGAAACTTTTTGAAAGCCGGCCTGTTTTCCCTTTTTTTTGTTTTTCTGCTTGTTCCCGCTTCATTAGCCGGTTTACGATACCAGGATTTTGAAACCCAATTGAACTTGTATGGATGGGGAGTTAACGGCGCAGATGTCCTGCGCTTAAGCAGCGACGGAGGTTTCCCGGTACAGGGGGGCCTGTGGTCCTGGCAATTGTCTTTTTCCGGAAATTGGGGAGGGACCGGTATTCCTTCCCAGGTGAATACCTGGCATTTTGATCTAAACCCGGTTAAAAACGACCGATTTGTTTTTTATATTTATGCCCTGCCTCAAAACGGTACCGATAATAATGTCGGGGTACAGTTTTTCGACCACGGTAACTATAATTCCACCGGTTTCGAAGTGTGGACTACGCAAACCGCTTTTTACGGACGATGGACGGAATTACATGTTCTCTACAGCCAGCTCCCGCCTGATTTTAACTGTGCCGATGTGGATAAAGTACAGTTCATCAATTATCACCCGGGCACGTATTATTTCGATGATATCGGTTCTTTCCGCCGTGACCGGGTTTATCAGTCATTCGAGCCGGAACAACGCGCCGGTTCAACCGCGGCAGAATACGGGTGGAAATGGAATGATGACGATACCGTTGATTTTTCCTCCGCCGGGGAACCGGTTCTGGAAGGCGCCCATTCCTGGAAATTGATGACCCCGTTCAATTGGTCAGGCACCGGTATTCAGTCGCAGGAGAGAAGGTATTTGAAAACCGATGCCGGCGATGAACAGACGTTCTGGCATGTGGACCTGGAACCCGGTCGTAATGACCGGTTGACCCTGTGGGTTTACGCGCTTCCGGAAAACGGCATGGATAATAACCTGGCGGTACAATTTTACGATAACGGGAAGCATTTTACCGATGATACCAAAGATGTGGTTTGGTCAGGGCAGTCTGCCCGGTACGGGAGATGGACCAGAATAACCGTTCCTTTGAGCGCGGTATCCGTCGATTTTGATCTGCGCGATATCAACAAACTGCAATTTCAGTATTATTGTCCGGGTACCTATTTCATTGACGACATACGGGCAGGTGTTTCTCCTCCCGTATTCGATAAAACCGCGCTTGCGCAGGGGCATTTACAATGGCAGAGAGTTCCGGATGCGGATTATTCCCTGCAGGAGAGCAGTGCGGGGCCCGAAGGCCCTTGGCAGACCGCATGGTCTTCAACAGA